>NZ_CAWURG010000006.1:0-117813 GCF_963924895.1 uncultured Sphaerotilus sp. | reverse complement strand
TGGCCGGGGCCGGCCTCGCGCCGGATGATCAGCGCGGCCCGGCCACCGGGCGGAGCGTCCTCACCCTGGCGACCGTAGCCCTGCGCCTCGCAGCGCCGCGTGTTGTCACAGCCGACCACCCAGTCGCGGAAGGTGTGCAGTTTCCCTAGTCCGTCGGCGGTCAAGGCCGTGCCGGAGAGCATCAGGAGGGTGGTGGCGAGCAGAGATCGGAACATGCAGGACGCCTCGAATCGGAAATGGGATCAGCAGGGGTCAGCAGGCATCAGCAGCGGGAACGGTGGCGCCACGACCGCGATGCGGCCAGTGGAGCCTCCCCCGTCAAATCTGAACGTCGTAATCCACCGTCAACGGCGCATGGTCACTGAACCACTGCCCCTTGTAGATCGACGCCGACCGCGCCAGCGCCGCGACACCCGGCGTCGCGAGGTGGTAGTCGATCCGCCACCCCACGTTCTTCGCCCGCGCCTGCCCGCGGTTGCTCCACCATGTGTAGCACTCGTCGGTGGTGTCGGGGTGCAGCTGCCGGTAGACGTCGACCAGCCCGCCCTCGGCCGGGTCGAGCAGCCGGGTCATCCACGCCCGCTCCTCGGGCAGGAAGCCGGAGTTCTTCCGGTTGCCTTTCCAGTTCTTCAGGTCGGCTTCCTTGTGGGCGATGTTGACGTCACCGACCAGGATGAACTCGCGTTCGGCCTTCAGCGCCATCAAGTGCGGGAAGATCTGGTCGATGAAACGGAACTTGGCCTGCTGGCGTTCCTCGCTGGAGGAGCCGCTAGGGAAGTAACAGCTGATGACAGAAAGCTTGCGCTCGGGCGTGTCGTGGCGGACTTCGACGTAGCGGCCCTCGTCATCGAACTCGGGGGTGCCGATGCCGGTGATCACCTCGGTCGGGGTGTGCCGGGTGTACATCCCGACCCCGGAGTAGCCTTTTTTCTGCGCAAAATGAAAATGTCCGTGCATTCCGTCGAGGACGGTGTGGGAGGGGCTCAGATCCTGAGCTTGGGCTTTCACTTCCTGCACCCCCATACAATCGGCCTGTACGGTTTCGACCCATTCCAGCAAGCCCTTGCTGGAGGCGGATCGGATGCCGTTGAGGTTGAGGCTGACCAGTCGCATACCAGACCCTTTTGATCGTCCAAGCAGATGACCCAAGACGCAAGCTCCCCCCGCACCGACGCTCTTGCCCAGGATTTCGTGGCCTTCGCGGTCGATGCCGGCGTGTTGCGCTTCGGCGAGTTCAAGACCAAGGCGGGGCGCTTGTCGCCCTACTTCTTCAATGCCGGTCTCTTCGACGACGGCGCCAAGCTGGGCCGTCTGGCGCAATTCTATGCACAGCGGCTGCTGGCCTCGGGGCTGGAGTTCGACATGCTGTTCGGCCCCGCCTACAAGGGCATCACGCTGGCCGCGGCCGTCTCGATCGAGCTGGCGCGGCTGGGCAAGAACGTGCCCTACGCCTACAACCGCAAGGAAGCCAAGGACCACGGCGAGGGCGGCACGCTGGTCGGCGCCCCGGTGCAGGGCCGCGTGCTGATCATCGACGACGTGATCTCGGCCGGCACCTCGGTGCGCGAGTCGATCTCGATGATCCAGGCCGCCGGTGCCACGCCCTGCGGCGTGACGATCGCGCTGGACCGCCAGGAGAAGGCCAGCGAGAACGGCGTCGATGCCCCGCATTCGGCCGTGCAGTTCGTGCAGCGCGAACTCGGCCTGTCGGTGGTGGCCATCGCCACGCTGACCGACCTGCTGGCGTATCTGCAAGGCCAGAGCGATCCGCGCCTGAGCAGCAGCCTGCCGGCGGTGCAGGCCTACCGCGAGCGCTACGGAGTCTGCACGTGAGCCCCGCCCGCGCAGTTGCCCTGGTGCGGCTGGCGGGATCCATGCTGCTGCCGTTGACGCTGGCGGCGGCCAGCCTGTCGGCGCAGGCGGCCAACATCTACACCTGCGTCAATGCCAAGGGCCAGCGCATCACCTCGGACCGGCCGATCGCCGAATGCATCGACCGCGCGCAGGAGCTGCGCAACACCGATGGTTCGGTGAAGCAGGTCGTGCCGCCGTCGATGACCGCCGAGGAACGCGCAGCGCACGAAGAACGGCTGCGCCAGGAGATGGCCGCCGAGGCCGTGCGGCGTGACGCGATCCGGCGCGACCGCAACCTGCTGAGCCGCTACCCCGACGAGCTGCGCCACAAGCGTGCCCGCACCGCCGCCCTGGAGCCGCTCAACACGGCGCTGAAGGCCACCGAGCGCCGCCTGACCGAGCTGGAGCACGACCAGAAGCGCCTGCAGCAGGAAGCGGAGTTCTTCAAGGGCCGCGAGCTGCCCCGCGAGCTGAAGATCAAGTTCGGCCAGAACCAGGCCGCACTGCAGGCCCAGCAGGACGCCACCCAGAACCACCTGGCCGAGATCCAGCGCATCAACGCCAGCTACGACCAGGAGCTGGTGCGCCTGAAGCGCCTGTGGGCGGGCGCCGCGCCGGGCAGCATCAGCCTGCCAGCTTCTTCTTCAGCAGCTCGTTGACCTGGGCCGGGTTGGCCTTGCCCTTGGTGGCCTTCATCGCCTGACCGACCAGCGCGCCGAAGGCCTTTTCCTTGCCGGCGCGGAAGTCCTCGACCGACTTGGCGTTGGCGGCCAGCACGGCGTCGAGGATGGCTTCCAGCGCGCCGCTGTCGTTCATCTGCTTGAGGCCCTTGGCGTCGATCACGGCGTCCACGTCCGAGCCTTCACCGGTCCACAGCGCCTCGAACACCTGGCGGGCGGCGTTGTTGGAGATGGTGCCGTCCTGGATGCGGCTGATCAGCGCGCCGAGCGTCGCGGGTGCCACGGGCGCCGCGGCGATGTCGCCGCCATCGGTGTTCAGGCGCTTGCTGATCTCGCCCATGATCCAGTTGGCGACCAGCTTCGGCTGCGCGCAGGCGGCGTTGGCGGCCTCGAAATAAGCGGCGGTGGCGCGGCTGGCGGTCATCATCGCCGCGTCGTAGGCGGGCAGGCCCTGCTCGCGCTGCAGGCGTGCGGCGAGCGCGCCAGGCAGCTCGGGCAGCTCGGCGCGCACACGCTCGACCCACTCAGGCGCGATCACCAGCGGCGGCAGATCCGGGTCGGGGAAGTAGCGGTAGTCGTGCGCGTCTTCCTTGGTGCGCATCATGCGGGTCTCGCCGGTGTCCGGGTCGAACAGCACGGTGGCCTGCACGATCTCGTAGCCGTCCTCGATCTGGTCGATCTGCCACTGGATCTCGTAGTCGATCGCCTGCTGCAGGAAGCGGAAGCTGTTGAGGTTCTTGATCTCGCGGCGGGTGCCGAAGGGCTGGCCCGGTCGGCGCACCGACACGTTGGCGTCGCAGCGGAAGGAGCCTTCCTGCATGTTGCCGTCGCACATGCCCAGCCACACCACCAGCGTGTGCAGCGCCTTGGCGTATTCCACCGCCTGCTTCGACGAGCGCAGCTCCGGCTCGGTGACGATCTCCAGCAGCGGCGTGCCGGCGCGGTTCAGGTCGATGCCGGTCATGCCGTGGAGGTTCTCGTGCACGGACTTGCCGGCGTCTTCCTCCAGGTGGGCGCGGGTCAGGTTGAGCTTGAACAGCTCGCCATCGACAAAGAACTCGACCACGCCGCCCTGCACGACGGGAATCTCGTACTGGCTGATCTGGTAGCCCTTGGGCAGGTCGGGGTAGAAGTAGTTCTTGCGCGCGAAGATCGACATCGGCGCGATGGTGGCGTTCACCGACAGCCCGAACTGGATCGCGCGCTCGACCGCGCCGCGGTTCATCACCGGCAGCGAGCCAGGCAGCGCCAGATCGACCGCGCAGGCCTGGGTGTTCGGCTCGGCACCGAAGCGGGTCGAGGCGCCGGAGAAGATCTTCGACTGGGTCGAGAGCTGGGCGTGGGTCTCGAAGCCGATCACGACTTCGTAGCCGCGCACGAGGAGGGATGCGGTCATGGGGCAGATTCTTCCGGAGAGGCGCACCGGCCGGGTGTCGGCGTGCGCAGAACGGAAATGCTACGGCATTGCGCTGCGACCCGGGCGGCGCCCGGACGTGACAAGGGCTCCACGAGGGAGCCCTTGGACCGGTTTCGCGGCGCGTGGCCGCGGAGGTCGGTTTACTTGCTGGCGGCCGGAGCGGCGGCCATCGGGCCGGAAGCGGCGCCAGCAGCCGGCTTGGCGGCGTGCTTCATGTCGTGCTTCATCTCGGCCTTCTTGTGCTGCTGCATCTTGGCGTGCGGCTTGGTCATCGCAGCGCCCGAAGCGGCCGGAGCAGCGACGACTGCAGCGTCGGCAGCCAGTGCGCCGAACGAGATCAGGGAGGCGGCGAGTGCGGCAAACAGAGTCTTCATGGCGAGTGTCCTTCGGGGTCTGGTTATGGAGAGCAATGCAGTGCCTTGCGGCCTTTGTTCAACGCGCCCATGGCGCTTCGGTTGACCGGCCCCGGAATCGAAATGATCAATCCGTACTGCGCCACGGCCGAATAGCCGCGTCGGCGCCGGTGGGATGTGGTGGCGCAAGGCTTCGTGCTTACACTCGGTGTTCCGCTTCCGCTGGATCGTCCTCACACCATGAAAATCGCTCGTCTGGCCATTGGCGCCGCAGTCCTGGCCGCTGTCGCGCTGGCCGCCACGCTGGCCGTGGGCGGCAAGGAGATGGCGCCGGTCGTCCAGTACACCCTGCTCGACGGCACGCAGCAGCGCAGCGACGCGCTGCGCGGCAAGGTCGTGCTGGTCAACTTCTGGGCCACGAGCTGCACGACCTGCGTCAAGGAAATGCCGCACCTGATCGAGACGCACCAGAAGTTCAAGGACCGCGGTTTCGAGACGCTCTCGATCGCGATGAGCTACGACCCGCCGGCCTACGTGATGAACTTCGCCGAGTCGCGCAAGCTGCCCTTCCGCGTGACGATGGACAACACCGGCGAGATGGCCAAGAAGTTCGGCCAGGTCCAGCTCACGCCGACGACCTTCGTGCTCAACAAGAAGGGCGAGATCGTCAAGCGCTATGTGGGCGAGCCGGACTTCGCGCAGCTGCATGCGCTGCTGGAAAAGCTGCTGGCGGAGTCGGCGTGACCTTGCCGCACGCCGGCTGGTGTCCACTCAACCCTTGAGCGCCCCGAACACCGACTGCAGGATCTTGCTCCCCGTCCCGATCGGATCCTGCCGGATCTTCTTCTCTTCTTCGCCGATCATCAGGTAAAGCCCGTCCAGCGCCTTGGCCGTCACGTACTGCTGGATGTTGGCCTGCTGGTCGTTGACGAGCCCCAGCGCCTTGGCCTTGCCGGCGATGGCGTTGTACTTCTGCGCCAGCGAGACCTTCTCGGTGGCCTTGGTGACGATGGGCAGGAACTGCTCGCCCATCGGGCTGCGGGTGCGTTCGGCGAAGAAGTCGGTCACCGAGGTCTCGCCGCCGCGCAGGATCTGGGTGGCGTCCTGCACCGACATCGACTTCACCGCGTTCACCAGCAGTGGCTTGGCGGCGGGCACGGCCTGTTCGGCGGCGCGGTTCATCGCGGACTCCAGCGCGTCGATCTTGGCGCCCTGGCCGAAGGTGCGCAGCAGCTTGGCGCCCTGGTTCAGCCACTCGGGCAGCGCGATGTGCACCAGCGGGTTGTTCAGGAAACCACCGTCGCGTCCGAGCAGGCTCACGGCCGAGCCGGCGCCGCGCTCCAGCGCGGCGCGCAGGCCTTGCGTCGCATCGAGTTCGCTCAGCGCCCAGCCGGGCAGCGCAGCGGTGCCACCCAGCAGGGCCGCGGCGCGCAGCAGGGCCAGGCGGCGGGCGGCGTTCACGGTGGCGGCGGTGTGCGCGTCGAGGGTCATGCGGGTCTCCTTGGGGTTTGTCGGATCAGGTGGACAACGCGGGAATGCTACTCTGCGCAGACAGGGTTGCGTGTTGCCGAGCCTGTGGATAAGTTTCTGGATAACCGTTGGAAAGTCGATGTACCAACCCGCCCATTTCGTCGAATCGCGGCCGGAGGTGCTGCACGCGCTGATGCGCGACCACCCGCTCGGCCTGCTCATCACCCACGGCGCCGACGGTCTGGCCGCCAACACGGTGCCCTTCCTGTTCGAGCCTGGGGTGGGTGGCGCCTGTGGACAACTGGTCGGGCATGTCGCCCGCGCCAACCCCCTGTGGAGAACTGCATCCGACGCCGCCGAGGTGCTGGTGGTGTTCCAGGGCCCGCAGACCTACATCAGCCCCAACTGGTACCCGAGCAAGGCCGAGACCGGCAAGGCCGTGCCGACGTGGAACTACGTGATGGTGCAGGCGCGCGGACGGCTGCAGGCTGTGGATAACCCGGTCGCGGCACGGGCGATCGTCACGCGTCTGACGGCCACGCACGAAGCGAAACAGGCCCGTCCCTGGTCGGTCGATGACGCGCCGGCCGACTACCTCGACGCCCTGCTGAAGGCGATCGTCTGCATCGAGATCGCTGTGGACAAGTTGGAAGGCAAATGGAAGGTCAGCCAGAACCAGCCCGCGACCAACCGCGCGGGCGTGGTGGCGGCGTTGCATGCGGCTGGTGGCGACGAGGCGGCGGCCATGGCCCGGCTTGTGGATAACAGGGCTGTGGATAACTGATGGTGGCGCGCTGGCAGGCTCAGCGCCCCAGCACCTTCGCCACCGGATTCGGCCGCAGCCGGAACGCATCCGGCATCCCGGCGCCGAGCAGCGGCCGCAGGTAGAGCCGGAACGCATCGGTCACGTCGGTGCCGCTGGCGCTGAGGAACTCGTCCTCCATCGTGCGCGTCTTGCCGGCCACGGCCTCCAGCGGCAGCAGCGTGTAATCCGCCGCGTAGTAGCCGGCGCGCTGGATCGCCACCGAGCCATCCCGCCCGCCCCACATCGCGAACTGCACCGCCTTCTCGCCGACCTCGCGCGCCTCGCGCTGGTCCACGTCGCTGACGCAGCCGATGAAGCTGCGCTGCAGGTAGCCGAAGGTGTCGCCGCGCACGCGCTTGATGCCCAGCCGGCGCTTGATCTCCTCGCACAGCAGATCGGCCAGCGCGCCGGTGCCGGAGAGCTGCACATTGCCGTGGTCATCGAACTCCATGTCCTTGGCCAGCGTGGTGATGACGGGTGTGCCGGCGGCGTCGTGGATGCCCTCGCTGACGGCGATGACGCAGCGGCCGAGGCGGTCGTAGGTGGCCTTCACGTCGGCCAGGAACTGCGCGAGGTCGAAGGTGCGCTCCGGCACGTAGATCAGGTGCGGGCCGTCGTCGTCGAACTTCTTGCCGAGCGCCGACGCCGCGGTGAGGAAGCCGGCGTGGCGGCCCATCACGACGCCGACGTAGATGCCCGGCAGCGCCGCGTTGTCCAGGTTCGCCCCGGCAAACGCCTGTGCCACGAAGCGTGCCGCACTCGGGAAACCCGGCGTGTGGTCATTGCCGACGAGGTCGTTGTCGATGGTCTTGGGGATGTGGACGCAGCGCAGGTCGTAGCGCGCCGCCTGGGCCTGCTCGCTGACGATGCGCACGGTGTCGGACGAGTCGTTGCCGCCGATGTAGAAGAACTGGCCGATCTGGTGTGCCTGCAGCACCTTGAAGATCTCGCGGCAATAGGCCTCGTCGGGCTTGTCGCGGGTCGAGCCGAGCGCGGACGAGGGCGTGGCGGCGACGAGTTCGAGGTTGTGGCTGGTTTCCTGCGTCAGGTCGACCAGGTCTTCGTTGACAATGCCGCGCACGCCGTGCCGCGCGCCGTAGACCGACTCGACGCCGCGGTGCCGCCGCGCTTCGAGCACGACGCCGACGAGCGACTGGTTGATGACGGCGGTCGGGCCGCCGCCTTGGGCGACCAGGATCTTGGCGGGATTCATGCAGCGGATCTCCTCGGGCGAACGGGGTGTGGCGGCCCGTCCGGGGTGGACATGGCCCGGGATCATCCTACGCCGCAGAGCACGCTGGCTCGGGGACAATCCCGGCCCGCGATGCACCGCCCGGAAGGGCCCGCTGCTCAGCTCTGATTCATCCCACTCCGGTTCACTCCCGCGATGCCCAACACTTCCACCTTTCGTTCCCGACCGGCCGGCATTCCCAGTGAATGGGTGCTGCTGGCGGTGAGCCTGCTCTGGGCGCTGACCTGCCACCGGCCGTTTTTCAGCGCGGCGCTGCAGGGGCGCAGCTGGTCCGATCCGACCAGCTGGGGCTTCGGCGCGGCCCTGTTCGTCGGGGTACTGGCCTTGAACTTCGTGGTGCTGGCGCTGTTCTGCCACGGGCGTGTGCTCAAGCCGCTGGTGGCTGTGCTGCTGGTCGTGGCCGCCGGATCGACCCATTTCATGGAGTCGTTCGGGGTCTATCTCGATCCGTCCATGCTGCGCAATGCCCTGCGCACCGATGTGGGCGAGGCGCGCGAGCTGCTCAGCCTCGGCTTCGCGGGGCGGCTGCTGCTGCAGGCGGTGCTGCCGATCGCGTTGCTCTGGGGCATTCAGCTGCGCAAGCGCAGCGTCGGCCGGGCGCTCGGACTGCGGCTGCTGTGGATCGTGGGCGGGGTGGCGGTGCTGGTGGGGGCGGTGATGGCGGTGTTCCAGCCCTTCTCCTCGCTGATGCGCAACCACAAGGAGATCCGCTACCTGATCACGCCGACCAATGTGCTCTGGTCGACCGGCAGCGTGGTGGCCGAGGACCTGAAAGGTGCGGCCAAGCCCCGCCAGCCGATCGGCCTCGACGCCGCCCCCGGCCCGCGGATGCAGGCGCGTACGCGGCCGACCGTGCTGGTCCTTGTCGTCGGCGAGACGGCGCGGGCGGCCAACTGGGGCCTGAACGGCTACGCGCGCCAGACGACGCCGGTGCTGGCGAAGATCCCCGCGCTGGTGAACTTCCCGCAGGTGACGAGCTGCGGCACGAACACCGAGGTGTCGGTGCCCTGCCTGTTCGCGCCGGTCGGGCGGCGCGACTATGACGAGGCGACGATCCGGGGGAGCGAGTCGCTGCTGCATGTGCTGAAGCGCGCGGGCGTGGGCGTGCTGTGGCGCGACAACCAGTCGGGCTGCAAGGGCGTGTGCGAGGGCTTGCCGAGCGAGGAAATGGTCCGGCTGAATCCGCCCGGCCTGTGCGCGGACGGCCGGTGCATGGACGAGGCGCTGCTGCTCGGCCTGGACGAACGTCTGGCGCAGGCCGAGGGCACGCAGGTGATCGTGCTGCACCAGCTCGGCAACCATGGCCCGTCCTACTTCCGCCGCTACCCGGAGGCTTTCGCGAAATTCCAGCCGGCCTGCACCCAGGACGACCTGCGCCAGTGCACCCAGGCCGAGATCGTCAACGCCTACGACAACGTGCTGCTCTACACCGACCATGTGCTGGCGACGCTGATCGCGCGGCTGCAGGCGCGGGCGGCGACGGTGGACAGCGCGGTGCTCTATGTCTCCGACCACGGCGAGTCGCTGGGCGAGTCCAACCTGTTCCTGCACGGCCTGCCCTACGCGATCGCGCCGGACGTGCAGAAGCAGGTGCCGATGGTGATGTGGTTCTCCGAGGGCCTGACCGCCGCCGCCGGGCTCGACCTGGACTGCGTGCGCCGCCGCGCCACGCAGCCCGCCGCGCACGACCACCTGTTCCACACCGTGCTCGGCCTGACCGATGTGCACACCGCGCTGTACGCGCCGGACTGGGACCTGCTGCGCGCTTGCCGCAAGGCGCAGCCATGAGCCGTCGCCGGGACCTTGGGTGGCTGGCGGCAGCGCTGCTGCTGCTGATCGGCTGGGACCTGGCGGGCGCGGATCTGGCGGTGGTCCGCTGGTTCGGATCGCCCACCGGCTTTGCCTGGCGCGCCTCCTGGTGGACCAGCGGGCTCATGCACGAGGGCGGACGCTGGCTGGCGTGGGCGGTGCTGCTGACGCTGGTGGCCGGCATCTGGCGGCCGTTGCCGGCGTTCGCAGGGCTGGCACAGCGCGAGCGGGTGGGCTGGGTGCTGGTGACGCTGGCGGCGGTGCTGCTGGTGCCCTTGCTCAAGCGGGTGAGCCTGACGAGCTGCCCGTGGGACCTGGCCGAGTTCGGCGGCATGGCGCAGTACGTCTCGCACTGGCGCTGGGGCGTCGGCGATGGCGGGCCGGGGCGCTGCTTTCCGTCCGGCCACGCGGCGGGGGCGTTTGCGTTCTTGAGCGGTTTCTTCGTGCTGCGGCCGCACGGGTCGGTGCCGGCGCGGCGCTGGCTGGCGGGCGTGGTCCTGGTGGGGACACTGTTCGGCGCAGCCCAGTTGGTGCGCGGTGCGCACTATCCGAGCCACACGCTGTGGACCGCGTGGTTCTGCTGGGCGGTCTGTCTGGCCGGGCAGGCCCTGTGGCAGCTCCACCGGCCTGACTTACCGCGGTAAGCCGCCCGACTTTCCGACCGTAAGACACCCCTTCCGGCACGCTGGGGCAGGGGAGGGCGCCTGATTCCAGTTGGTGAGTGCCGGCTTCGGAAGTGTCGAAGTGAGCGCAGGCTTTTGAGGAGGGCCATGCTGCATGGGTGACTGCGGGTCGGTCCGGGGGTGTACAGACGTGCCAAAGCCGGCGCCCCTTGCGGAGGCACCGGCGAAACGCAGTCGCGGCGGTGGTCGTGGCCGGGGGGATCGACGCCGGGCGGCTCCCGGCCGCGCGGACGCCGCAACGGCCGGCGGCGCTGGGGCGCGCGGCCGGTCAGAACATGGGGGGTCAGATGGCGCCGGGCGCGTAATCGGGCGGCTCGCACCGGACTAGTGAGCGCTTCCTCACCACCGATCGGCCACGCCCACGGCGCCACTCCCGACCGCAGCAAAGCGGCCAGGGGGGTGCACAGCAGCAGACGGACCAGCAGGGCGACGAGCATGAAGACGCAGGAGTGGAGGCCGTCCGAGTCTGCCGCCCGGCCCGGTCGGGCGGTGGCTGGATGAAGCGGTGCTGAACGGCCCATCCTGTCGGATCGGGGCGGGCGAGGATCCGCGCGGTACAGTGTTCCGATGGATGAACCGACCGCCCGACAAGTGCTGCTGATCCAGGCGTTCGAGACCGCCGGGACCGACCATCCGCTCTGGACCGCCGAGGACCGGCGCTGGGCGACCCGCGTGGCGCTGGAGGGCGCCGAGCCCTCCGGCCGTGCCGACCGCTTCATCGCCGCCCGCGCCGATGCCGCTGTCCGGCGCTTGGCACCGCGCGCGGCGCCGGTGTCCGCGTGGCTGTCGCACCACTTGTGGCACCGTCGCTGGGCGGTGGCGGCCTTGCTGCTGGGGCTCGTGCTGGGGTTCGTGGCCGACACGGTCGGGGCCGGACACCGCATCAACCTGCTCGGCACCACCGTCTGGGGGCTGGTCGCGTGGAACCTGCTGGTCTACCTGCTGCTGGTGCTGCCGTTTCCGGATGGCTGGCTGCGCCGCGGTCTGTCCCGGCGGATGCTGGACCTGCGCGGCCTGCTGCGCGGGGCGCGGCGCGAGCCGGTGTTCGACCGCGTGGCGCAGATGTGGACCACTGCCAGCGCGCCGCTGTCGCTGGCGCGCGCCGGGGTGCTGATGCACCTGGGCGCGGCCGGGCTGGCGCTGGGGCTGATGGCAGGGCTGTATCTGCGCGGCCTCGGGCTGGATTACCGTGCCGGCTGGGCGAGCACCTTCCTCGATGCCGCCACGGTGCACCAGATCCTCGGCACGCTGTACTGGCCGGCCCAGCAGGCCCTGCACGCGCTGCAGTGGTCGCCCTTCGTGGTGTCGCCCATCACCCTGCCCGATCTGGCCGGCTTCGAGGCCTTGCGCATGGTGGGTGGCGAAGCCCCTGCCCCCACGCCCGCCAACAGCGCCGCGCCGTGGATCCACCTGCAGGTGCTCACGCTGGCGCTGTTCGTCGTGGTGCCGCGGCTGGTGCTGGCGGCGCTCGGCGGGCTGCGGGCGCTGTGGTGGTCGAAGCGGTTTCCGCTGAAGCTGCAAGGCGATCCCTACTTCGATGACCTGCTGCGCCAGCAGCGCCGCGAGCAGGCGCGGGTGACGCTGCTGCCCTATGCGCAGGACGCCGCCACACCCGCCGAACACGAGGCGCTGCGCACTTGGTTGCAGCCGCTGCTGGGCGAGACGATGCAGTGGCAGGTGATGCCGGTGCGGCCCTATGGCAGCGAAGACGAGGTGGCGCTGCAGCAGTCGCTGGTCGGCCGTCCGACGCTGCTGCTGGCGCGCTTCGACCTGTCGGCCACGCCGGAAACCGAGGTCCACGGCCGCTGGCTGCACGCCTTGCAGATGGCCACGCGCCAGGCGGGTGCGCCGCGTGGCGTGCTGGTTGTCGAGGAGAGCAGTTTCGTGCAGCGCTTCGGCCAGACGGCGCCTGAGCGCATCGAACAGCGCCGCGCCGCTTGGCAGGCCCTGGCCTCTGATGTGGGCATGGAGGTACTGGCCGTCCGCGCGGGCGTGCCGGTGGAGCCGTCCGCCACGACACTGCGCCGACAGCTCGATGGAGCGCCCGCCGCATGAGTCGCCGTGACAACACCCTCGCGCTGAGCCTCGTCTCGCACACCAACATCGGCAAGACGACGCTGGCGCGCACGCTGCTCGGCCGCGACATCGGCACCGTGCGCGACGCCACCCACGTCACCGACTTCGCCGACGAACACCGCATGGTCGACACGCCGCAGGGCGAGTGCCTGACGCTGTGGGACACGCCCGGCTTCGGCGACAGCGTGCGGCTGGCCAAACGCATGCAGCAGTCCGGCAACCCGATCGGCTGGCTGCTGACGGAGGTCTGGGATCGCTGGCGCGACCGCGCCTTCTGGGCCAGCCAGATGGCGCTGCGCAATGTGCGCGACGAGGCGGACGTGGTGCTCTACCTCGTCAGCGCGGCCGAGTCGCCTGAGGCGGCCGGCTACGTGACGCCAGAAATGGAGCTGCTGGCGTGGACCGGCCTGCCCGTGATCGTGCTGCTCAACCAGCTCGGCGCGCCGGGACAGCCCGCGCAGGAAGCGGCCGAGATCGCGCGCTGGCGCACCCATCTGGCGGGGCAGCCGCAGGTGCGTGCCGTGCTGCCGCTGGATGCGTTCGTGCGCTGCTGGGTGCAGGAGCTGACGCTGCTGCAGGCCATCGAAACCGCCCTGCCGCCCGCGCGCCAGCCGCTGATGGGCCGGCTGCGCGGCGTCTGGCAGGCGCAGCGCCTGGCCACCTTCGACACCGCGATGCGCACGCTGGCCGACAGCCTGGCGCGCATCGCCCATGCCCGCGAGACCGTGCCCGAGGCCGGCACGCTGCGCTCGGCGCTGCGCCAGGTCGGCAGCGCGCTGGGGCTGCGCCGCGAGGAGGGCGATCCGCGCCAGAAGGCCCAGGAAGCGCTGATCGCGCGGCTCGACAGCGAGGTGCGCACCAGCACCAGCGACCTGCTGCGCCTGCACGCGCTGGAAGGGCAGGCCGCGGCGGAAGACATCCTCGCGCGGGTCGGCAGCCAGTTCGACCGGCGCGAGCGCGTGGGCACCGGCACGGCGGCGGTGATCGGCGGCATGGTGTCGGGTGCGCTCACCGGGCTGGGCGCCGATCTGGCCACGGGCGGGTTGACGCTGGGTGGTGGGCTGATCGCCGGCGGCGTGCTCGGGGCACTGGGCGCGATCGGGCTGGCGCACGGGGTCAACCTGGTCCGTGGGCTGGACGAGTCGTGGCTCGGCTGGCAGCCCGAGGCGCTGGACGCGGCGGTCGAGGCCGCGCTGCTGCGCTATCTGGCGGTGGCGCATTTCGGGCGCGGGCGCGGCCCGTGGGCGCAGGCGGAGGCGCCGGTCTACTGGCGTGAGGTGGTTGCAGCCACCCTTGCTCCGCACCGCAGCGCCTTCGACCAGCTCTGGGCCGACCGCAGCCAGCCGGAAGCGATCGAAGCGGCCACTGCCGCGCGGCTGGCCGATCTGCTGGAGCAGGTCGGGCGGCAGGTGCTCGGGGTGCTTTACCCCGAGGTGTCGGTGGGATGGTCGGCGCGCGCGGCGGACGAGCCGCCAGTGCAGGTGGTTTTGCCGGCACGCTGAAACCTGGCTGGTACCGGCGGCATCCCGTTCTGCAGGCTTCGGGCGCGTGACAAGTGGACGGTGATGTCCTATAACTGCCGCCTGACATGCGCATGCATGTTGCGTCGCGCCGCAGGCCCGATCCATGGAGCCTGAAGGATGACGACGCCCCTTCAAGGAGTCCGGCCATGCACGCACAGATCTTTCAGCGCACCAGCCTGGGTCAGGCGGCCACCTGCGGGCGGGTGTCACTCGATCCGCAGGCGCTGCACCTGCTCATGCGCTTCAACGGGTTCACCGCGCTCGAATACCTCGGGCAAGCAGGCGAGGACATGCAGGCGTTTCAGCACATCGCGCGCCAGCTGCTCGACCAGGGCCTGATCGAACATGTCGGCGAAGACCCCCGGGTCGAATCGCCGGCAGGGCAGGGGTCGTGCTGGGGTTGCCTGGACCAGCTCGTCCCGGCCTGAACCTGCCGCGCCAGGGCGGCGGGTGCTCACACCACGCTGACCGGCTCTTTGGACCGCAGCACGCCCGACGGCGTCGGCACCACGCCACTGCGCAGCACGGGTACCGGCGACAGGCCATGGGCCAGCAGCATCGATGCGCGGAACCGGTGCCGCCCATGGCGGTGGCGGGCGCGGGTGTGGGCGGCATTGCCCATCTCGTGGCGCAGCGCCGCAGACTCCACCAGACGGGCGAGGGCGGCGATCAGATCGTTGTTGCGGTTGCAGAGGTAGCCCGACAGCGCGTGCACGATCAGCGCCCGGTAGGCCGGCACCTGGCGCCCCAGGCAGGGTACGCCGACGGCCATCGCTTCGGCCATGCCGCGGGCATCGCTGCCGGCCGGATCCGGTGACACGTAGACCCAGGCGCGGCGCAGCGCCTCGGCGCGGTCGGTCACATCCGCGCCGCGCATCAGCCTGATCTGGGCGGCCTGCAGCATCTGCTGCACCGCAGGCGTCGCGTCGCCGATCCAGCCGAAGGTCAGTGCGGGGCGCAGCCCGGTCAGCATCACCGCGAGTTGCACGAAGGCCTGGGCGTAGACCAGGTCGTCGGGCTGGCCGGTGGTGACGATCAGCGGGGATTCGGCCTCGGCGCGTGTGGTGTTGAAGTAGACCTCGTCGACCGGGCTGGACAGGCCGCCCGGCTGCTCGCGGCCGGACGGATCCAGCGCGTCCACGCGGTTGCGCTGAACGAGAAAGGCCGAGCGGTCGAGCCCGCGCACGATGCGTGCCGCCAGCGTGTCGCTGTCGAGGTGGAAGAACATCGGCGCCTGCACCGACGAGCCGCGCAGCACGTGGCGCCCGAGCAGTCCGGCGGTCAGGCCGTGCACGTGCACGGCCAGGATCGGTTCGCCCGCGAGTTCGCTGCGCAGCGCAGTGGCGGCCTGCCGCACGGCGGGCAGACCAGCACGGCCTGCGTTGCTGTCGCACAGACGCACGCCGGCTGGCAGCATCAGCCGTGCCTGTGCGGCATCACGCTGGTCCGTCAGCACGAGGCTCTGCGGCACGCCGGCATCGGCGAGCGCGAGCACGGTGGGCCACAAGGTCTGGCCCCGGCCGCCGGGCTGCAATCGGCTGACGAGGTGGAGCACGCGGCTGGTCATGGGCGGGGTCACTTTCCGGGTTGCAGGGTTCAGCGTGCGCCGCTCCCCAGCAACACCACCCGCAAGGTGTGGACCAGGATGCTCAGGCGCATGCGCAAGCTGTGCTTTTCGACAAAAACGCGGTCAAGTTCAACCCTTTCTTCGTACGTCGTGTCGTTGCGGCCGCTGACCTGCCACAGCCCGGTCATGCCGGGGCGCACGCTCAGGTAGTGCCAGCGCACCTGGCCGTAGCGCGGCAGCTCCGCCAGCGTGATCGGCCGCGGACCGACCAGGCTCATCTCGCCGCGCAGCACGTTGAAGAGCTGCGGCAGCTCGTCCAGGCTGGTGCGGCGCAGGAAGTTGCCGATCGGCGTGATGCGCGGGTCGTTCAGCAGCTTGTGGTCGCGCTCCCATTCGGCGCGTGCGTTGGCGTCTTTTTCGAGCAGATCGCGCAGCATGGCGTCGGAATCGAGGTACATGCTGCGGAACTTCAGGCAGCGAAAGAGCTTGCCGTGCTGGCCGATGCGGTAGTGGCCGAACAGGATGGGCGCGCCGTCCTTGCGCCAGATCAGCAGCGCGACGACCAGGAACACCGGGCTGAACAGCAGCAGCAGCACGGCCGCCATCACCTGGTCCAGGCGCAGATGCAGCCGCTCCAGCCAGCGCGAATGCGTCGGCTGGCGCTGCTGGCGGAACTGGCGGGCGCCTGCCACGAATGCGTTCAGGGAGGGGTGCTCTGCCGGAGTGCCTTGTTTCGTCTTCATACAAATTAGTCCAATGTGTTGCAAGCGGTGTCTGGGCTGCTGCGCTTTGATGCATTATTCACGCGTTGTCTCGACCAGAGATGAAGTGCCATCTATTCGCATGTTTCTTCGGTCTATTGACTTCATTCGTGGTGCATTTCGAACGATAAACCATGTAGCACTGAGAAATTTGTCAGTACCGGATCGTATTTTCCTGTTCAGGTGCGGCGACCCCGCGCTTCGATAGGGCGGCTGTCGACGTTCTCCCGTGTCTGGAGGGTGGCTTACCTGGGTAAACCAGTCCCAAATTCACACAAGAAACCGGGAAGCCGGATCTCGTAAAGTTACAACCTGTAAACGCATCAATCCATGTCACTTGCCCGATTTCTGTTGACGCTGAAGGCGCGATGGCTCACCGCTGTCCTGGTGCTGGCCACCGTGATGGCGGTGACGGCGCTGGTCAGTGCCCTGCTGCCCAAGCAGTACTCCGCCACGTCGATGGTGCTGGTGGACATCAAGGCGGCCGATCCGCTGGCGGTGTCGGCGCAGCAGCAGCAGTCCGGCCAGGCGGCGGCCTACATGTCGACCCAGGTCGACCTGATCCAGAGCGAGCGGGTTGCCCGCGCCGTCATGGCCGCGACCGGCATGACGCGGAACCCGAACGACGCCACCCACCAGCTCTGGCGCAGCAAGACCGGCGGTGTCGGCGACTTCGAGGAGTGGCAGGCTGCGCGGATGAAGAAGAAGCTCGACGTGCGGCCGACCAAGGAGTCCGGCATCATTTCCATCGGCTACACCGCCGACGACCGCCAGTCCGCCGCGCAGATCGCGAACGCCTATGTGCAGGCCTACGTCGACACCAGCCTGGCCCTGCGCGTCGAGCCGGCGCGCACCAGCACCACCTTCTTCGATGAACGCGCCACCCAGCTCCGCGCCTCGCTGGACGCCGCCCAGGCGAAGCTCTCGGACTTCCAGCGCCAGCACGGCCTGCTGACCATCGGCGGGGCGGAGGAGCGGGTGGACGTCGAGACGGCGCGCCTCAATGAGCTGTCCACGCAGCTCGTGTCGCTGCAGGCGCAGACCGGCGAGTCCGGCAGCCGCCAGTCGCAGGCGCGTGCCAACCCGGAAAAGTCGCCCGAGGTGATCAACAACCCGGTCATCAGCGGACTCTCGGCCGAGGTGCTGCGCCAGGAGACGCGTCTGAACGAGATGAGCGCCCGCCTCGGCGACCGCCATCCGTCGATCGTCGAGCAGCGCGCCGCCGTTGCGCAGCTGCGCAGCCAGCTGGCGTCGGAGTCGCGCCGCGTGGCCGCCAGCCTGGGCGTGAGCGACACGGTGAACCAGCAGCGCACGGCGCAGGTCCGCACGGCGCTGGAAGCACAGCGCACCAAGGTCCTCGAACTCACCACGCGCCGCGACGAGGCCCGCGTGCTGCAGAAGGATGTGCAGAACGCGCAAACCGCCTTCGACGCCGTGACCGGCCGCAGCACGCAGAGCGCCACCGAAAGCCAGGCGCGCATGAGCAACGTCTCGGTGCTGAAGACCGCGACCCCGCCCGCGCTGGCCGCGTCGCCGCAGATGGATGTGAACCTGGGCGTCGCGGCGCTGCTGGGCTCGGTGCTGGCGCTGGTGGTGGTGCTGGTGCAGGAGCAGCGCAACCGCCGGCTGCGCTGCGCCGACGACGTGCCCGAACTGCTGGACCTGCCGCTGCTGGTCGAGATCCCGTCGCGCAACCGTGCCGGCGGCGCGGGCCGGGGGCTGTCGCTGCCGAGGCTGGGCCGCTCCGCGACCGGCCCCGGCACACCCAAGGGCCGCCTGCCGGCGTGAACATGCACATGAAACGCGACTTCGAACTCAGCCGGGTCTCGCCGATCGACGAGACCCTCTTCACGGTCGAGCCGCAGCACGCCTTGAGCCTGGGCGACATCCTGCGCCGCCAGTGCCAGCTCGGCGACGCGGAAGTGGGGCGCATCATGGCGCTGCAGGCCGAGCGCGGCTTGCGCTTCGGGGACGCGGCGGTGGCGCTGCGCCTGGTGCAGCCGGACGATGTGGCGCAGGCGCTGGCGCGGCAGTTCAGCTATGCCTGCACCACCGCGCAGGCCGCGCCGCACCTGGCCGAGCTGGCCGCGGCCATCGATCCGCACGGCGACAAGGCCGAGGTCTTCCGCGACCTGCGCGCCCAGATCATGCTGCGCCCCGGGGGCACGGAGCCGGTGGCACTCGCCGTGGTCAGCCCCACGCCGGGCGACGGCCGCACCCACATCGCCGCCAACCTGGCGGTGGTCTTCAGCCAGATGGGCCAGCGCACGGTGCTGGTCGACGCCAACCTGCGCGCGCCGCGCCTGCACACGCTGTTCGACCTGCCGTCGCGGCCCGGCCTGACCGCGATCCTGGCCGACCGGCAGGTGGCCGGCGAGCTGGACCGCATCGATGCGCTGCCGAACCTGCACGTGCTGCAGGTCGGCGCGCCGCCCCCGAATCCGCAGGAACTGGTGCAGCGCGAGACCTTCCGCACGCTGCTGCGCGAGCTGACGCGCAAGTTCGACCGCGTCATCGTCGACACGCCGGCCGCGCAAGGTACGGCCGATGCCCGCGTGATCGCCACGGCCTGCACGCAGGCGCTGGTCGTCGGTCGCCGTGACCACAGTGCCGCGGCGCACCTGTGCGATCTCGTGGCCGGGCTGCGTGCCCAGCGGGTCGATCTGGTCGGCGTCGTGATGAACGACCACTGACCCCGCACCGAACCGCAACCACCTCCTGTCCATGGCCGCTGCCACCGACCGCGCCTCCACCGTGCGCAAGCTGATCGAGCTGGCGATGACCCACGTCGCCACGTTCGCGTTTCCGCTTGTCTTCGCGGTGATCTGCGGGCGCACGCTCGGCATCCACGACTACGGCATCGTCTCCTTCTACGCCGCGCTGGCGGCCTTCCTCGGCATGGTCATCGAGTTCGGCTTCGACTGGTACGGCATCCGCGAGGTGGCGCGCCACCAGGGCGACCCGGCCGGCGTGCACCGCATCCTGTGGAACATCACCGCGGCCAAGCTGCTGCTGTGCGCGGGGGTGGTGAGCGTGGCGGGCGGCGCACTGTGGCAGCTGCGGGCGCACGCCGAATGGCCGCTGATGCTGGCGTCCAGCGCCTACCTGGTCGGCTTCGCCTTCGATGCGGGCTGGTATGTGCGGGCGCTGGAGCAGACGCGCCTGCTGCTGCTCATCACCAGCGGCGTGCGGCTGGTCGGCATCGCGGTGCTGCTGACGGTGGTGCCGCGGGTGGCGACGATGGAGAGCGCGCTCGGCGTCTACGCGCTGGTGTCGCTGCTGACCAGCGGCGTGACCTGGTTCTTCCTGGCGCAGCGCGGGCTGGTGCAGCGCTCGCGCGTCGAGCGTCGCTACATCGGCGAGCTGCTGCGCAGTTCTTCGGCCATCGTGTTCGGCAACGTCAATGGCGCGATGCTCACCAATGGTGGCATCGCGCTGCTCGGCATGCATGCGGATCCCGCCACGGTGGGCGCGGCCAACCTCGCGCTGCGGGTGCGCATGGCGGGGCAGGCGGTGATGCTGCCGGTGCAGCAGCTCGGCTTCGTGCGCATCTCCGGGCTGGCTGGACGCACCCCGCTGGCGGCGATGGCGCTGGGCAGCCGGCTGATGGTGGTGACGCTGGCCATCGGCACAGTGATCAGCATGGTCTGCATGGCCACGGCGCCGCTCATCGCGCGCTACGTGTTCAAGACCGAGGTGCCGATCGCCGTGATGCTGATCCTGCTGCTGGCCTTCAGCATCCCGATCCAGGGCATGTCCAGCCTGTTCGGCATGCAGTCGCTGATCGCGCTGGGCCAGGAACGCCGCTACGCGCTGATCCAGCTCGCCGCGACGCTGGCCTTCTGCGCCTGCCTGTTCCTGATCAACCAGGGCAGCGCCTATGGCTGGGCGATCATCGGCGCCGAGACCACGGTGATGCTGTTGTCGGCGGGGGTGCTGATCCGCCTGCGCAAGGAGATGGTGGCATGAAGCCCTCCCCGTCGGTCTCCACGGCCATGCCCATGCCCTGGTGGTGCTCGCCGGCCGGCATCGCGGTCGGCTTCCTGCTGCCGCTGATGGTGCTGATCTCGTACGCGGGCGATCTGCCCCATCCTGCGCTGACGCTTCGCGGCGTGCAGGCGCTCGATGCGCATTACCTGCAGCTCGGCGCGATGATGATCCTCGCCATCGCGCTGACGGGCTGGCTGGGGGCGCAACTGCAGTTCGGCGCGGTGCCCGCATCGCGCGATGTGCGCGCCTGGGACCGGGCCGCGCTGGGCCTGGGCGGCATCGCGACCTTTGCGTTCGTCATCTGGTTCCGTGACTTCGTGTTCAACCCGGTGCTGCTGTTCCAGACCCTGACCGGCGAGTTCAAGCCTGACCGCAACACCATCGAGCTGACGCCGGGCCTGACCTCGCTGGCCAACATGGGTCCGGTGTTCTTCTCGGTCTACGCCTTCCGGCTCTTCGACAAGGGCGAACGTGCGCTGCCCCGCGCCATGCATGTGATGTTCGTGGTGCTGGGGTTGTTCACGCTGTTCCGCGTCTACGTCTGGACCGAGCGGCTGGCGCTGATCGAGCTGCTGGTGCCCTTCGGGTTGACCGTCGGGCGCTGGACCTCGACACGCCGTGGCGGTGGCTGGGCGCTGGCCCGCACGGTCGGGCCCTATGCAGCGATCCCGCTGGTGATCCTGTTCTTCGGCGCCAGCGAGTACTTCCGGTCCTGGTCGTCCGACACCTACCAGGGCAAGATGGATTTCTGGGAATTCGCCCTCGGTCGCTTCGCGAGCTACTACTACACCTCGCTGAACAACGGCGCCGGCCTGCTGGCCAACATGCCCTGGCCGACCGGGACCTTCGAGTTCACGCTGGAGTGGCTGCACCGCGCACCCTTCGGCCTGGGCAAGCCCTTCTCGGCGGCGGTCGGCTACACCGTGCCGCGGCTGGACTACTACCTCGCCACCTACCAGGACGAGGAGTTCAACAGCCCGTCCGGCATCTACGGCCCGCTCTCCGACATGGGTCTCTATGGCGGGCTGGCCTACATGCTGGCCATCGGGCTGGTGAGCGGGCTGTGCTTCCGCGCCTACCGCGAGGCGCGGCTGGTGGGCGTGCTGTTCTATCCGATCTTCTTCATCACCTTCATGGAGATCTACCGCTACCCCTACCTCGGCGTGCCGCGTGCCTTCACGTGGACGCTGGGCATCGGGGTGGCGCTGCTGCTGGCGTCCACGGTGAAACCGATTCCGGTGTCGCGGCGAACCGCCGGCACCTCTTCCGAATACCCGGCGAGCTGATCCATGCACGACCCTTCGACCCGCCCTGCCCCCCGGCTGAGCATCGTCATCGACAACTACAACTACGAGCAGTTCGTGGCCCGCGCCATCGACTCCGCGCTGGAGCAGACGGTGTCCGATCTGATCGAGGTGATCGTGGTCGACGACGGTTCGACCGACCGCTCGATGGCGGTGATCGCGGCCTATGCCGACCGGGTGCGCATCATCGACAAGCCCAATGGCGGACAGGCCTCGGCCTACAACGCCGGCTTCGCCGCGGCACGTGGCCAGCTGGTGCTGTTCCTTGATGCCGACGACTGGATCTACCCGGACGCGGCCGCCGAGATCATTGCCGCCTGGACGCCGGGCACGTCCAAGGTGCAGTTCCTGCTGGACATGGTGGACGGCGCCGGCGATCCGCTGCACCGCCAGGTGCCGCGCGAGCTGCACGACGCCGAGGCCGCCCGCCTCATGCGCGACTGCGGCGCCTATGGTTCACCCCCGGGCTCGGGCAATGCCTACGACCGGGACTACCTGCGCCAGGTGATGCCGCTGGAGGAGTCCGCCTGGCGCACGGGGGCCGACTCGGTGCCGATCCTGCTCGCGCCGGCCTATGGGCAGATCCGCTCCCTGCGGCGCGCGCTGGGCGCCTACCGCATCCACCGCGCGCTCGACGACGAGGCGCTGGTCTTCAACAACTACTCCGGCAGTCTGCTGTCCGAGTTCCTGCGCATCACGGCCGGCAAGCGGGCCGTGGCCGAGGGGCTGGACCGGCTGGGGGCACAGCGGGCCCAACCGCTCGGGCTGGCACCTTGGGAGGCGCGCACGATGGTGATGTGCGCCCGCTTCGGCGGACCGCAGGCGCGGGCGGCGATGCAGCCCTCGCCGGGGGCGGTGGTGCGGCATGCGCTGCGCTCGGTGTGCCGCTGGCCGTACATCCCGCTGCGGCGCAAGCTGCAGATGGTGGTGTGGATGCTCGGCGTGACGGCCCTGCCGCTGTCGCTGGCGCACCGTCTGGCGCGCATGCACCGCCGCTCGGCCGGCCAGCCCGACCCCTCCGCCCACGCTGCCGCCGCACGGCTGGCGGCGATGAAGCTGCATGGCTGAGCCCGTGCACCTGCCCCGACCCGAGCGACCATGCTGATCAACGCCCGTTTCCTCACCCGCCAGGCCACTGGCGTGGACCGTTTTGCCATCGAATTGCTGCAGGCTGGCATGCAGGCCGGCCTGCTGCCGGGCGCACAGGCGGTGGTGCCGGCCGACGCCACGCTGGTGACGCCTGCGCCCAAGGGCCTGACCGTGCGCCATGCCGGCCGTCATGGCGGCCACCGCTGGGAGCAGTTCGAGCTGCCGGCGCTGGCGGCCCAGGCGGGCGATCTGCCGCTGGTGAACCTGTGCAACACCGCGCCGCTGCGCCACCGCCGCCAGATCGCCGTGATCCACGACGCCGCGGCCGTCGCCAATCCGCAGAACTACAGCTTCGCCTTCCGGCAGTGGTACCGCGTGATGATCGGCTCGCTGATGCGCCGCAGCCGCGTCATCGCCACCGTCTCGCGCTTCAGCGCCGACGAGCTGACCCGCCATTTCGGCGCCCACCACCACGGCGTCGAGGTCATCCCCGAAGGCGGCGAGCACATCCTGCGCCTGCCAGCCGACCCGACCGTGTTCGAGCGGATCGACCTGCGCGGGCGGCGCTATGTGCTGGCGGTGGGGAGTCAGTCGCTGAACAAGAACTTCGCCGCGGTGCTCAATGCGATGAGCCTGATCGACGACCCGGACGTGGTGCTGGTCGCCGCGGGCGGTGGCAACACGCGCATCTTCACCGACAGCGCCCTGCAGCACGAGCGCCTGCAGCGCACCGGCTATGTCAGCGACCAGCAGCTGCGTGCGCTCTACGAGGGCGCGGCGTGTTTCGTGTTCCCGTCGTTCTACGAAGGCTTCGGCCTGCCGCCGCTGGAGGCGATGTGCTGCGGCTGCCCGGTGATCGTGTCGGACCGCGCCTCGCTGCCCGAGGTCTGCGTCGACGCGGCCCTGTACTGCAACCCCGACGACCCCGCCACGCTGGCCGCCCAGCTGCGCCGCGTGCTGGGCTCGCCCGCCCTGACCGACGAGCTGCGCGCCCGCGGTCACCAGCGTGCGGCACAGCTCACCTGGGACCGCGCCGCGCGCGAGTTCGCCGAGCTGATGGACCTGCACTTCGCCTGAGCCTGAGGAACCCCACTCCATGCAAGCCCCCCTCCGCGTTGCCCTGGTGCATGAATGGCTGGTCAACCACGCCGGCAGCGAGAAAGTCGTCGAGGAGATCCTGAAGATCTACCCGCAGGCCGACCTGTTCGCCGTCGTCGATTTTCTGAAGCCGCACGAGCGCGGGTTCCTGCAGGGCAAGGTTGCCAAGACCACCTTCGTGCAGCGCCTGCCCGGTGCGCAGAAGCGCTTCCGCCACTACCTGCCGCTGATGCCGCTGGCCATGGAGCAGCACGATCTCTCCGGCTACGACCTGGTCCTGTCGTCGAGCCACGCGGTCGCCAAGGGCGTGCTGACCGGGCCGGACCAGCTCCACGTCTGCTACATCCACTCGCCGATCCGCTATGCCTGGGACATGCAGCACCAGTACCTGAAGGAATCCGGCATGGCCAGCGGCGTCAAGGGCACGGTGGCCAAGCTGCTGCTGCACTACATGCGGCTGTGGGATGCCCGCACGGCGGCCGGCGTGGACCAGTTCCTGGCGAACTCGGCCTTCATCGGGCGCCGGGTGCGCAAGGTCTACCGGCGTGATGCGGAGGTGATCCACCCGCCGGTGGATGTCGAGCGCTTCGCGCTGCGCCGGGACAAGGACGACTTCTACCTGACCGCCTCGCGCATGGTCCCGTACAAGCGCATGCCGATGATCGTCGAGGCCTTCTCGCGCATGCCCGACAAGAAGCTCATCGTCATCGGCGACGGGCCGGAGATGGACAAGGTGCGGGCCGCGGCCGGGCCGAACGTGTCGGTGCTCGGCTTCCTGGGCGACGCTGCGCTGGTGGACCACATGCAGCGCGCCAAGGCCTTTGTCTTTGCCGCCGAGGAGGACTTCGGCATCACCCCCGTCGAGGCGCAGGCCTGCGGCACGCCGGTGATCGCCTTCGGACGCGGCGGCTCGCTGGAGACGGTGCGCGGGCGCGGCCATCCGGCGCAGCGCACGGGCGTGTTCTTCACGGAGCAGACGCCCGAGGCGGTGATCGCCGCGGTCGAAGCCTTCGAGGCGCTGCCGGTGCCGATCCGCCCGGAGACCTGCCGCGCGCACGCCGAGCAGTTCGCGCCAGCGCTGTTTCGCCAGCGCTTCCAGGCCGCGGTCGAGCGGGCCTGGGTGCGCTTCCATGCCGAGGAAGATCCCGAGCACCTGCCGGTGCTGTCCGAGGTGCAGGTACCGGCGCTGCCGGCCGCAGTGCGGGCGCCCTTGCTGCCGCAACCGGTGCTGACACCGATGGCGATGCCGAAGCCCGCACCGGTGCCCGTGGCCATGCCGGCGCCCCCGACCGTGTCTGCGCCGGCCCCCAGGCCCGCATCTGCGCCGGTGCCGGTGCCGGTGCCGAAACCCGCGCCTGTGCCTGTCCCCGCTCCTGCCCCAGCTTTTGTGCCGCCCACCCCGGCCCCTCCCGCCATGCCCCAGTCCGACAGTGCCCGTGCCGACACCCCCTGCGAGCTGCCCTTCGATCTGCCGGTGGCCGACGCGCGTCCGCGGTCGGCGTCCGGCGCCCCGGCGGTGCTGCGCCCGCTGGGCGAGATCATCCGCACGATGCGGCCGCTGTCGGACGGCGACATCGCACACATCCTCGTCGTGCAGCGGCGCATGAAGCTGCGCTTCGGCGAGGCCGCGGTCGCGCTCGATCTGGTGACGCAGGCCGATGTGCTGTGGGCGCTGTCGCAGCAGTTCAACTACCCGTATTCACTCGACGGCACCGGCCTGCGCGGCGCGGATCTGGTGGTGGCGGTGGAGCCCTACAGCCCGCAGGCCGAGGCCTTCCGCGACCTGCGCAGCAAGATCATCGCCAACGACGCCACGCTGGGCCGCCAGCCGATCGCGGTGGTCAGTCCGGACCATGGCGACGGGCGCACCTACGTCGCGGCGAACTTGGCCGTGACCTTCAGCCAGCTCGGCGAACGCACGGTGCTGGTGGACGGCAACCTGCGCGACCCCGGCATCCACAAGCTCTTCGGCCTGAAGGAGCGCGCCAGCCTGAGCGACCTGCTCAACGGCCGCCGTCCGGCCAAGCCCTTCGACCGCTCGGCCGATCTGCCGGGGCTGTTCATCATGCAGGTCGGCGCCCCGCCGCCGAACCCGCTGGAGCTGCTGCAGCAGCCGATGTTCGGCATCCTGCTGCGCGAGCTGCAGCGCGAGTTCGACCGCGTCATCGTCGACACGCCGCCCGCGCGCCACACGGCAGACGCCCGCGTGATCGCCGCGACGTGCCGGCAATCGGTGCTGGTCGGCCGCCATGGCAAGACCGAGGCGCGCGTGATGAACCTGCTGGTGGACCGCCTGCGCCGCACCCAGGCGACGATCGCCGGCGTCGTCCTCAATGACCACTGAAACGGCGGCAATCGAGCTGCGCGCCGGTGGTCGTCTGCACCAGGCGGCCGGCGCGGTGGTTCAGCACGCCGTAGCGGCTGTGCTCCACCGTGTTGCCCTGCAGCAGGATGTCGCCCAGACCGGCCGCGCCGTCCGGCACCGCGTGGGTGTGCAGTTCGATGGCCGCGTGGCCGGTGGGCGCGGCCGTGACGCCGACGCGGGCGGCGGGCGTCTGGATCTCGCGCAACCGGTTGTGCTCGATCCGCACATCGTGCACGCCGTGGGTGCGCCAGTTGCCCTCCTGCGCGATCAGCACGCCGGCCGCCCGCGCGATGCCGGTCACCGTGTTGCCGCGCAGCGTGATGTGCGCGCCGCCCACGACCGTCAGGCCCCGGCCCCAGCGGGCGCCGTGCACGGTGTTGTCGGCGACGAGCACGTCGCGCACCACGGGCTCGTTGTCGTAGGACACGATGGAGATCAGGTCGTCGCCCACGTCGTGCACCTGGTTGCCGAGCACGCGGCCGTGGCGGCTGCCGCCGGTGGTGTGGATGCCATCGGCCAGCGTGTGGCGCACGGTGTTGCCGGCGATGGTGAAGTCGGTGGCGCCGTAGACCAGCATGCCCACCGAGCCTGCGCCATCGACGGTCACGCCACGCACGACATTGCCCCGCTGCAGGGTCGGGCCTTCGCGGTACACGCTGATGCGCGCTTGCGCCGGTTCGCTGCGGCGCTGGTCGGGCGAGGCGGTGAGCGTCAGGCCGTAGAGGCGCACGCCGTCCGCGCGCAGACCGAGCGTGTGGTCGCGCGGGTCGGTGGCCTGCAGCGTGGCGCCCGGTCCCCACAGCGTCACGCCCGGCACGCTGACCAGCACGCTGCGCGCCTGCTGGTAGCGCCCCGGCGGAAACACCAGCCAGCCGCCCGGCTTGAGCGCCTTGAGCGCGCGGTCGATGGCCGCGTCATCGGCGAGGTCGTCGTCGGCCACCGCCCCGAAGTCCGTCACCCGCAGTGCCCCCGCCGGCACCGCGGGCAGTGGTGCGAGCACCGCGCAGGCCAGCGCGCTGCCCATGCCCATCCCCATGCCCAAGGCCACCAAGCATCCCCTGGAGACCCCCATGAGCGCTGAGCACCCCGACTGCACCGACCACCCCATCTACGTCACCCAGCCCTTTCTGCCGCCACTGGCGGAGTTCATGCCCTACCTGGAACAGATCTGGGACCGCAAGCTCATCACCAACGGCGGCCCCTTCCACCAGCAGCTCGAAACCGAGCTGGCCGCCTACCTGGGCGTGCAGCACCTGGCGCTGTTCACCAACGGCACGCTCGGCCTGCTCACCGCGCTGCAGGCCCTGCGCGTCACCGGCGAAGTCATCACCACGCCGTACTCCTTCGCCGCCACCGCGCACTCGGTGCTGTGGAACGGCCTGAAACCCGTCTTCGCCGATATCGACCCGCACACCTGCAATCTGGACCCCGACAGCATCGAGGCCGCCATCACCCCGCAGACCACCGCCATCATGCCGGTGCACTGCTACGGCCGGCCGTGTGATGTCGAGCGCATCCAGAAGATCGCCGACACCTACGGGCTGAAGGTGATCTACGACGCCGCGCATGCGTTCGGCGTGCAGTACAAGGGCAAGAGCCTGCTGAACTGGGGCGACCTGTCGGTGCTGAGCTTCCACGCCACCAAGGTGTATTCGACCATCGAAGGCGGCGCCATCATCTGCCCGGACGCCAAGACCAAGCAGCGCATCGACTACCTGAAGAACTTCGGCATCGCCGACGAGGTCACGGTGATGGCCGCGGGCATCAACGGCAAGATGAACGAGGTGCAGGCCGCCTTCGGGCTGATGCAGCTGCGCCATGTGGACGACTGCATCGCCCGCCGCGGCGAGATCGCCCGGCTCTACGCGCAGCAGCTCGCCGGCCTGCCGGGCATCCGCGTGCCGGACGACGCGGCGGACACGGTGCCGAACCACTCCTACTTCCCCATCTTCATCGGTCCGGACCACCCGCTCAGCCGCGACGCCGTCTACGACCGCCTGCGCCAGCACGGCATCCACGCCCGCCGCTACTTCTACCCGCTGCTCAGCGACATGCCGATGTACCGCGGCCTGCCCTCTGCCGCCAAGGACCACCTGCCGGTGGCACACGAGATCGCCGCGCAGGTGCTGTGCCTGCCGATCTACCCGGCGCTGTCGGATGCGGACGTGCTGCGGGTGGTGGACGTGCTGCGCAGCGCGCTGGTGCACGAAGGCTGGCAGGCGCAGGCGGTGGCGCAGGATGGGGTGGCGGTGGCTGTGCCGGTCGCGGTGGGAGGGCCGGCTGGTCGGTTGGTCGAGCGGCGCTCGGGGGATGAGCGGCGGGTCTGAGCGAGCAGGCTCAAGGCGAGCGCAGCAGCCGCTCGTCGAATGGATACCGCGCCACTGACACCACCGTCGCCTGCTGCGCCTGCGGATGCAGCGGATTGAACAACCGGTTGAAACTGCGCCCGACCACGGCCGACGGCACACGCAGCATCAAGCTGCGTCCTTGCGCGAGCCACTCGTCGCCACAGCGGCGTGTCACCTCGGCGTCGGTGTGCCAGTCCGGTGCGGCTGGCAACACGGCGTCTTCGCTGCGCACATCGTCCGGCAAGGCGACTTCCATCAACTGGTACTGCGCCGGCAACTCGCCCGGATGCGATGCCTGCACGTGCACCAGCACCTCCAGCAGCGCCGCAGCCGGACTTTCGGCCAGGTAGACGATCGGGCGCCCTCGGTGGTGCCAGCGGCCGGGGTGCAGCACGCCGCCGGTGCCCGACAGGTCGGCGTAGTTGCTGATGCGCCAGAGGATCACGCCAGGCTCACGCGAAGTAGCCCTGGTCGATTTCGTGCAACCACGCCTGCACGGCCTCGAAGCCGAGGGTGTCGGCCGCGAAGTCCATCGGCGCGGCCCCTCCCAGGCGCTCCTTCGGGCTGTGCAGCCACGCCTGTGCCCGTGCCGCATCGCCGAAGACCAGTTCCGCCAGCGTCTGCACCCGCACCAGTCGGTACAGCCCGTCGAACTCGTCGCGGCTCAGTCGGGCCTCGGCCTTGCGGCGGATCCAGGTGCGACGCGGCACGATGCGGTAGACATCGGCAGGTGACAGCAGGTTCTGGCCGGTGAGGCTGTGCATCAGGGCGGTGCCGAGCTGCTCCCGGTCCGCGCGCGCCAGGGCCATTTCGCTCGCGCCGGACGGCAGGCCCAGCGCCTGACCCAAGGTGCGGCTGAGGGTCGATTCGAGGTTGGCGTGCATCCGGTGGACTCCTGGGAGGGGTGAGCCAGATTCTAGGGCAAGGTGCGCCAATTGGCACACCTTGGTCACCCTCACCGCCGCCAGAACTGCGGCGTGAGCAGCACCAGCACCGCGAACAGCTCCAGCCGCCCCAGCAGCATCACCACCGTGCAGATCCAGGTCTGCACGTCGCTCAGGCCCTGGTAGTTGCCGGACGGACCGACCTGTCCGAGGCCGGGGCCGGTGTTGTTGATGCAGGCCACGACCGCCGTGAACGCGCTGATGATGTCCAGCCCGGTCAGCAGCAGCGCCATCGTGCCCGCCACCAGCACGGCGCCGTAGACCAGCATGAACGCCTGCACCGAGAACAGCACCTGCGTGTCCACCACCGCGCCGCCCAGCGTCACCGGCCGCACCGCGCGCGGGTGCAGCAGCCGGGTGAATTCGCGCTGCACCTGCTTCATCAGCAACAGCGAGCGGCTGAGCTTGATGCCGCCGCCGGTCGAGCCGGCGCAGGTCGCGAAGCCGCACAGGAACAGCATCAGGATCGGCGCGAAGATCGGCCACTGGGCGTAATCGACCGTCGCGAAGCCGGTTGTCGTCGCCACCGAGATGACGTTGAACGCGGCGTGGCGCAACGCCGTGGTCCAGTCCGGGTACACCCCGTGCACGATGAGGAACATGGTGATCACCGCGACGCTGGCGGCCATCAGCGCGAAGAACAGCCGCGCCTCCAGATCGCGCCACAGCGGCTGGATCGAGCGCCGCTGCCAGACGCGGAAGTACAGCGCGAAGTTCACCCCCGCCAGCAGCATGAAGACGATCGCCACCGCCTCGACCCGCCCGGAGTTGAACGCCGCGAAGCTCGCGTCGTACCCGGCCAGGCCGCCCAGACCCATCGTCGAGCACATGTGCATGAATGCGTCCGGCCAGCCCATCCCCGCCCAGCGGTAGCCGAGCAGGCAGGCCGTGGCCGCCGTGAAATACACCGCCCACAGCCCACGCGCCGTCTCGGCGATGCGCGGGGTGAGCTTGTCGTCCTTCATCGGGCCGGGGGTCTCCGCCTTGAACACCTGGCTGCCGCCCACGCCCAGCAGCGGCAGGATCGCCACCGCCAGCACGATGATGCCCATGCCGCCCAGCAGCACCATGAAGCAGCGCCAGACGTTGAGTGACACCGGCAGCTTCTCCAGCCCGGTCAGCACGGTCGCCCCGGTCGTCGTCAGCCCGGACACCGCCTCGAAATAGGCGTCGGTGAAGCTCAGGCCGGGGATGTGCAGCAGCAGCGGGATCGCCCCGAACACTGGCAGCACGGCCCACACCAGCGTTGCGAGCAGGAAGCCGTCATGCGCCTGCAGTTCGCGGTCGAGGTGGCGGCAGTGCAGGAACAGCGCCGCGCCGACCACGACCGTGATCGCCATCGACAGCGCGAAGCCCTCCTCGATGCCGTCGTGGCAGAAATGCGAGAAGCCCAGCGGCACCGCCATCGTCAGCCCGAACAGCATCAGCACGCCGCCGAGCACCTTGAACACCGGGTAGTAGTAGCGCATCGCGAACCCGGCTCAGAAGAAGGTCGCACCGACCTGGAACAGCTTTTCCACCGGCCGCACCAGCCGCTTGTTCGGCAGGAAGACGATGACGTGGTCGTCGGTCTCGATCACCGTGTCGTGGTGCGCCATCAGCACCGCGTCACCACGCACGATGGCTCCGATCTGCACCCCGTCCGGGAGGGCGAGCTGCTCGATGCGCCGTCCGACCACCTTGGAGCTGCGCCGGTCGCCGCGGGCGATGATCTCCATCGACTCGGCGGCGCCCTGGCGCATGCTGTGGACGGCCTCGACGTCGCCGCGGCGCACGAAGGCCAGCAACTCGCCGATGACCGCGTGCTGCGGCGAGATCGCCACGTCGATCTGCGTGCCCTGGACCAGCTCGGTGTAGGCGCGGCGGTTGATCAGCACGATGGCCCGGCGCACGCCCAGCCGCTTGGCCAGCAGGCCGGCGAGGATGTTGTCCTCGTCGTCGCTGGTCAGGGTGATGAAGACGTCCATCTCGCCGACGTTCTCGGCGGCCATCAGCTCCTCGTCGGTCGAGTCGCCGTGCAGGACCAGCACCTCCGAGCCCAGCTCGGCGGCGAGGTACTCGCAGCGTGCGCGGTCGGTCTCGATCAGCTTGATCCGGTAGCGCCCGCGCAGCTCGCGTGCCAGCCGCAGGCCCACCTTGCCGCCCCCGGCGATCATCACGCGGCGCACCGGCCGGTCGCGTTCGCGCAGCGCGCACAGCACGTCGGAGACATCCCCGGTGCGGGCGATCACGAAGGCCTCGTCGCCCGCCTCGATCCGGGTGTCGCCGTCGGCCTTCAGCGGCTGGTCCTGGCGGAACAGGCCGACCACGCGCATGTCCATGCCCGGTACCAGCGTCGGGGTTTCGTCGAGCCGGTGGCCGACCAGCCGTCCGCCCGCATAGGCGCGCACGCCCGCCAGCGTCACCCGGCCACCGGCGAACTCGATGATGCGCAGGGCCTCCGGATACTCGATGAGCTTGCGGATGTAGGTCGTCACCGACTGCTCGGGGCAGATCACATGGTCGACCGCGAAGCCGCCCTCGCGCGCCAGCAGCGGCGAGCCTTCGACGAACTCGGGCGAGCGCAGGCGGGCGATGGTGGTGGTGACGTTGAACAGGTCGTGCGCGACCTTGCAGATGGCGAGGTTGGTTTCGTCCAGCGGCGCGCAGGTGATGAGCAGGTCGCAGTCCGCCGCACCCGCTTCACGCAGCACCGAAGGCTGGATGGCATTGCCGGCGACACCACGCAGGTCGAGCCGCTCCTGCAACTGGCGCAGGCGGAGCGGGTCGGTGTCGATGACCGTGATGTTGTTGCGCTCGGAGACGAGGCTTTCAGCGACGCTGGTGCCCACCCGTCCGGCACCGATGATGAGGATGTTCATGGGCGCCGATTATGGGCACCCGGCGCCGCTGCCAGCGCCAGCCCACCCAGCCGGCGCGCAGGAGCAGGCACACCCCCTGCATCGCCAGCCCGGCGAAGACGACGTCGCTCAGGAAATGCCCGCCCTGCAGCACCCGCCCGGCGCCGATCAGCAGCCCCGCGGCCAGCCCGATGCGCCACCAGCGGCGGCGCGTCGCCGGGGGCCCGAGCAGGCCGACCGCCATCAGCAGGAAGCCGGTGGCGGCGTGGCCGCTGACGAAGGAGCAGTTCTTGTCGCAGTAGGGGCTGACCGTGCCGGCTGGCTGGAAGGGGTGCGGGCCGCCGAAGGCGCTGACCTCGGTCGGGCGGGGGCGGCCCCAGTGGTCCTTCAATCCGACGTTGACCACGCCCCACAGCCCCAGCACCAGCGCCAGCAGCAGCACCTGGGCACGGCGGCGCCAGCGTGGTGGCGTCGCCGACCGGAACGCGAGCACCAGGCAGGCCAGCAGGGCCAGCCGTCCCAGCCAGGGCACGCCCAGATAGGTCCACTGCACCAGCGTGGCCTGGCCGAGCGGGAAGTGGCTCGGCCCGTCCGCGTCGAAGACCGCGGCACTCACCGCCAGGTCCAGCCCAGGCCACAGACGGAACAGCGCCAGCGCGGCCAGGGTGGCGACCAGCCAGCGCAGCCCGTCGGTCAGGTGTCGCCGTTTCATGGCCACGGCTCTGTCATCGGCCCCTGCCAGCGGATCAGGCTCAGGCCGCGCTCGGCGTACACCGGCGTCCAGCGGCCGCCCGCGGCCAGCCTCGGGATCTGGTCGGTGCGCACCAGCGCGAGTTCGCCCGGCCGGGGCGCGCGGCGCGGTGCTTCCTGCTGCAGGTAGACCGCGAAGCTCGGCAGGTGCAGCCCCCACTGCACGGCGGCGACCGGGGCGGCTTGCTGGCGGGCGACCTCGGCGGCGTGGCGCACTGGTGCCTGCAGCCGCTCGCCCCACCACGGCGCCAGCGCGGCGTTCACCAGCAGCGCCAGACCGAGCGCGGCGGACACGGCGCTCTCCGACCACGTCAGCGCGGGGCGTGTGCCCCACAGACACCAGGCCGCCCAGACACTGGCCAGCGCGCCCGCGCCGAGCAAGCCGCCGATCTCCACCGGCGCCGAGAGCAGTGCGCGGTACAGGGGGGCCTTCAGGTCCGGCGCCTTCAGCAGCACCAGCAGCGTGCCGCCCACCAGCGCCAGCGGCAACACGACCAGCCCTCCCGCGAAGACGCGGCGCAGTCCGTCCGGCATCGGCCCGGTCAGCGCCTGACCGACCAGCAGCGCCAGCGGTGTCAGGCCGTAGAGCGCGTAGTGCGGCAGCTTGGTGCCCGACAGGCTGAAGAACACCAGCACGAAGCCCGCCCAGCCCAGCAGGTAGCGCCCGAGCGGTGCGCGCCACAGTCCGCGCACCCGGGCGAGCACCAGCCCGAGCAGCGGCGCCCACGGCAGCATCAGCAGCGGCAGCACCAGCAGGTAGTAGCCGACGCTGCCGCCGTGGCCTTCGAGCGTGCCGCCGTAGCGGGCGAGGTTGTGGCGGATGAAGAAACCATCGATGAAGGCCTGGCCATGGCGGTGCAGCGCGTAGGCGTACCAGGGCACCGCGACCGCGAGCATCAGCGCCCACGCACGCCACTCGCCCAGCAGCGCGGCCAGCCGGGGGCGCCACGCCGACCGCGGTTCCGTCGCGATGAACAGCAGCGCCGCGGCCCCGGGCACCAGCAGCGCCACCGGCCCCTTGGTCAGCAGCCCGAGCCCCAGCCACAGCCCCGCGCGCCGCAGCGCGTTCCGGGCCATGGGAGACCCGCGCTCGGCCTCCAGGTGGCGCCACAGGTCCAGCGCGGTCAGCGCGAGCCACAGGTTCAGCAGCGCGTCGGCGGTCGCGGCGCGGCCGATGGCCAGCACGCCGAGACTCGTCGCCACCACCGTGCCCGCCGCCAGCGCCGCCGCCTCGCCCCAGCGCGGCCGCGCGAACAGCGCCACCGCCACCGCCCAACCCCACGCCGCCAGCACCGACGGCAGCCGCAGCGCGAACTCCCCCAGCCCGAAGGCGCGCACCGACAGCGCCTGCAGCCAGTAGGTCAGGATCGGCTTGTCCCAGCGCGGCTCGCCGTTGAGCGTGGTGTGGCCCCAGTCGCCGCTGGCGAGCAGCTCGCGCGTGGCCTCCGAGAACGCGCCTTCGTCCACGTCGAACAGCGGCACCCCGCCCAGCCGCGCCAGCCCGATCAGCAGCAGCACCGCCGCCCACGCCCACAGGCGCCAGCCCGGCACCGCGGACACCGCGTGCTCAGGCGCCATCGCCGTCGCCCTCACCGCGCCGCACGACATAGGGCTGCCCATGGCGCGCGCCGTAGTAGATGCGGATCAGCAGCTCCGCCAGCACGCCCGTCGTCAGGAACTGCAGCCCGCCGATCACGCAGAAGAACCCCAGCGACAGCAGCGGCCGCCCGCCGATCGACTCGCCCAGCAGCTTGAGCACGCCCAGGTAACCAAGGATGCCCACACCCATGCCGCCCACCGCCAGCCCGATCACGCCAAAGAAATGCCCCGGCCGCGCCGCGAAGCGCTGGAAGAAGGTCACTGCCAGCAGATCGACCAGCACCCGCAGCGTGCGCGAAATGCCGTACTTCGAAGCGCCGCGGGTGCGCGCGAAGTGCTCGACCGGCTCCTCGGCCATGCGCGCCGGCGAGGTCACGGTGGACAGCCAGGCCGGGATGAAGCGGTGCATCTCGCCATAGAGCCGCACCTCGCGCAGCACGTCGGCGCGGAAGGCCTTCAGGCTGCAGCCCAGGTCGTGGAAAGGCAGGCCGGTGATGCGGCGGATCAGCCGGTTGGCGAGCTGCGAGGGCAGCTTGCGCAACCAGAACCCGTCCTGCCGCTGGTGGCGCCAGCCGGCGACGATGTCGAGGTCTTCGCTCAGCAGGCGCTGCACCAGGCGCGGGATGTCGCGCGGGTCGTTCTGCAGGTCGCCGTCCATCGTGACGATGACGTCGCCGGTGGCGGCGTCGATGCCGGCCTGCATCGCGGCGGTCTGGCGGAAGTTGCGCGCGAGCTGCACCACGCGGATGTGGTCGCCGACCGTGCGGGCGTGGCGGCGCAGGGTGGCCGCCGTCGCATCGCGGCTGCCGTCATCGACGACGATCAGCTCCCAGGGCTGTGGATAAGCCGCCAGCGCCGCCTGCACGGCGTCGATCAGCGGCACGGCGTTCTCGACCTCGTTGTACATGGGCACCACCACCGAGAGGCGGTGGGCCGGGAGCAGGAGCGCGGGGTGGGTCATGTTCATGTGGTTTGCAGCGCGCTGGTATTTCGGTTGGAGAGGGCTGCGGCGGCGATCGCCACCAGCCCGGTCAGGCCGGCCAGTCCCAGCGTCAGCGCGTGGACCAGCAGTGCGGCGCCCACCACGGTGGTGGTGTCGCCCCGGCCGCTGGCGATCCAGACGCCAGCCTCGTAGCTGCCCAGCCCGCCCGGGGCCTGCAGCGGCAGCACGCCAGCCCATTCGCCGCCCACCGCGCCGCGCAGTGCCGCCGCTGCTGGCAGCGCGCCGACTGCCGCCAACATCGCAGCGATCACCGCCAGCTTCACCACCCAGTTGCCCAGGCAGCACAGCCAGCCGCGCCAGCTTCCCCGGCGCGTCAGACGCACGGCCACCGCGACCACGCCAGCCGTGACCAGCGCCGCTGCCGCCAGCGCGCCCGCCGCAGGCCACTGCGCCGCCAGCGCGGCCCACAGCGCGGCACTCAGCAGCGCCAGCACCAGCGCGTCCTGCACGCGCAGCCACAGCAGGCTGCGCAGCGACTCGCCCGGCGGCACCTGCCAGCGGCGGTGCAGCCACAGCGGGTAGCCGGCCTCGCCGCTGCGCATCGGCAGCCACGCGGCCGCGGCGTTGTGCAGCAGGAAGAGCTGCAGGCATTCGGCGTAGCGCGCACCGGTGCGCGGCTGCCACTCGGCGTGCAGGCGTGCCGCCCGCAGCGCGTAACTCAGCAAGATCCCGGTGCTGGCCAGCCCCCATTGCCACGCGGGCACGGCCGCCGCGCTGCGGCGCAGCGCTGGCAGATCCAGCGTGCGGCCCATCCACACCAGCGCCGCCCCGCCCAGCAGCAGCCCGAGGACGCCTGCGACCACGCGCCGGTGGCGCACCTCAGCCCGGCTCCGAGCCGATGCCCAGCGGCGCCTGTCGCGCCGGCGGTGCGGTGGCCAGCGCGCTGCTGCGGCTCAGGCGGTGCAGTCCCGCGGCCACGCTCCACACGCCCAGCGCCCACTGCAGCGGCAGGGCCAGCCCGTAGCCGCTGTGCAGCACCGCCATCACGATGCCGCAGCCGATCTGTGCCGCGGCCAGCACCTGCTGCCCGGGGCGGCTGCACAGCCAGCCCACCAGCCGACCCTGGCCCGACAGCTGCCAGCCGATGGCGGCCGTCACCAGACCGAGGCCGGCGCCGACGCAGAGGTCCGCCGGCCAGTGCGCACCCACCGCCGCACGCGACAGCAGCACCAGCACGGCCAGCGCGAGCAGCCCACCGCGCTGCAGCCACGTCGTGCGCCAGGCCAGCAGGCACAGCCCGAGCACCGCCAGCGTCGTGATCGCATGGCCCGAGGGCATCGCGCCGCGCATCAGCGGCTCGCCGATGACGACGATCTGGTCCACGCCCAGCAGCGAGGCGGGCCGGGGATGTTCGATCAGCCGCTTCAGCACATGGGTCAGCGCGCCGCCCACCGGGAAGCACCACAGCAGCGCCGCCACCGGCTGCATCGACCGCACGCTGGTGCCGCGGTGCAGGGCGGCCAGCACGATGAAGGCGCTCAGCCCCAGACCGGCCACGCTCAGCATCGCCCACAGCGCCGGCCAGACCGTGCCGAGCGCGTTCAGCGTGCGGAACAGCGCGGTGTCGTGGGGACTGCCGTGCAGCAGCGCGCCGCTGGCCAGCAGCACGGCCGCAGCGGCCAGCAGGGGCCGGTGTGACCCGGGGGCTGGGGGAACGGGCGAGGGTGTCGGGGCAGTGTTCATGGCGGCCCGATCGTCGTCACGTCCTGTGACAGGCGCTTGAAGCGGATGTGACCGGCGCGTGACGTCGCGGCCGGGCGACGGCACGCGCGCTGCCCGCTACCGACACGGTGCTGTCACGGGTACTGCCGAGGATCTGCGCACCATGGCCCACCTCCTCGTCACCGGCGCAGCCGGCTTCATCGGCGCCCATGCGGCGGCGGCACTCGCCCGCGCCGGCCACCGCGTCACCGGCTGCGACAGCTTCAACGGCTACTACCCGGTGGCCCTCAAGCACGCCCGCGTGGCGGAGCTGCTCACGCCGCTGGGCGTGCCGGTCGAGCGGCTGGACCTGTCCGACGTGGCTGCCACGCAGGCCTTCTTCTCGCGCCACGGCTTCGACCGCGTGCTGCACCTGGCGGCGCAGGCCGGCGTGCGCCACTCGGTGCAGGCGCCGATGGACTATGTGCAGTCGAACCTGCTCGGCTTCGGTGCGGTGCTGGAGGCCTGCCGGCGCCACGGCGTGCAGCACCTGCTCTATGCCAGCTCGTCGAGCGTCTACGGCCGGCGCGACCACGACGCCGCCCCGACGGGCTTCCGCGAAACCGACCGCACCGACCAGCCCGCCTCCTTCTACGCCGCCACCAAGCAGGCCAACGAGGCGATGGCGCGTGCCACCGCTGCCGTGCACGGCCTGCCGGTGACGGGTCTGCGCTTCTTCACCGTCTACGGTCCCTGGGGCCGGCCCGACATGGCGTACTGGAGCTTCGCGCAGCGCCTGCGCCGTGGCGAGCCGCTGCAGCTCTTCGGCCGGGGCGAGCTGCGCCGGGATTTCACCTTCATCGACGACGTCACCGACGCGCTGGTGCGGCTGGTCGCGCGTGGCGCGTCGCCGGCCGATGCCGCGGGCGTGCCGTCCGAGCTGTTCAACGTCGGCCACCACCACCCGGTGCGTGTCATCGACTTCGTGCGCCAGCTGGAGTCGGTGCTCGGCTGCCCGGCGCAGATCGAGTTTGCCCCGCTGCAGGCCGGCGATGTGCCCGACACCTGCGCCGATCCGTCGCGGCTGATCGCCGCGATCGGCCCCTGGCCCTGCACGCCGCTGCACGATGGCCTGAGCGCCTTCGCGCAGTGGCTGCAGCGCTGGGAATCCCTGCCCCGACCCTTGCTGGCGGCGGCCTGAAACGCCAACCGAGAAGGAGTGCCCGCGCCATGATTCCCGACTTCTTTGCCGGCCCGGGCGACGACGCCAGCGAGCCTGCCGCCCGGCCCAGCGACAGCGAGCGCCTCTCGGTGCGCACCGTCTTCATCTCCGACGTCCACCTGGGCACGCCCGGTTGCCAGGCCGAGGCGCTGCTCGACTTCCTGCGTTGCGTCGAGTGCGAGACGCTCTACCTCGTCGGCGACATCGTCGACGGCTGGCAGCTGATGCGCCGCTGGTACTGGCCGCAGGCGCACAACGACGTCGTGCAGAAGGTGCTGCGCAAGGCGCGCAAGGGCACGCGGGTCGTGCTGGTGCCGGGCAACCACGACGAGTTCGCGCGCCGCTACCTCGGCCACAGCTTCGGCGGCATCGAGGTGGTCGAGGACACCATCCACCAGACCGCCGACGGCCGGCGCTTCTGGGTCATGCACGGCGACCTGTTCGACGGCGTCGTGCAGTGCGCGCCGTGGCTGGCGCACATCGGCGACAGCCTCTACACGGTCGCGCTGCGGCTGAACCGCGCGCTGAACTCCGCGCGGGCGCGGCTCGGGCTGCCGTACTGGTCGCTCTCGCGCTACCTGAAGCTCAAGGTCAAGCGCGCGGTCAGCTTCATCGGCGATTTCGAGACGGCGGTGATCCGCGAGGCGAAGCGCCGCGGGGTGGACGGTGTCGTCTGTGGCCACATCCACCACGCCGAGCTGCGCACGGTGGACGGCCTGACCTATGCCAACGACGGCGACTGGGTCGAGAGCCTGACCGCGCTGGTCGAACACGGCGACGGGCGGCTGGAGGTCATCGAGTGGGCCGAGGTGTTGCGCCAGCGGCAGCGCGCGGCGGAGCCGGCACTGCCGCTGTCGATCACGGCGACTTGACAGCCTCCTCGCCCTAAAGGGCGGGGATTCCGGCAGACACGACCGCTTGCGCGGCCGAGCCTTCGGCGGGTTCCTGCTTCCTCGCGGCTGCGCGTCGTCCCCTCACGGGTCCGGCGCGTCTGACCTCCGCTCCACAGGCTTCGGGCCTTGCGACCCAGACCGCGTGCCCCGCGGCCAGTACGTTCTTCGCGGCGTTCAGGTCCGCGTTTTCTTCATGTCCGCACGCTTCGCACTCGAAGCGGGCTTGCGTCGGGCGGTTGCTCCTGGCGATGTGGCCGCAGGCGCTGCACCGCTGGCTCGTGTACGCCGGGTCCACGGGCACCACTGCACCACCTCGGGCCACTGTCTTGTATTCCAGTTGTCGCCGTGCCTTTCGCACTGGCACTCATCGCCGCCACCTTCAGATCCTCGATCGCGATCACCGGATGCTCGTTCGCCCACCGCGTCGTCAGCTTGTGCAGCCAGTCGCTGCGCTGTGCCGCGATCCGGGCATGCACCCTGCCCAATCGGTCGATCGCCTTGCGCCGGTTCTTCGATCCCTTCACCTTGCGCGAGACACTGCGCTGCACCCGCTTCAGGTACTTCTGCTGCCGCTTCAGCGCATTCAGCGCATTCAGCGGCACCACGCACTCCCCGTCCGTCGTCGCCGCGAACAGCGTCACCCCGAAGTCGATCCCCAGCGTCGGCACCAGTCCGGCTGCCGGGATCACGTCCGGTTGTTCCACCTGGATCGACACGAACCAGCGGCCCCGCTCCTGCGTCAGCGTCCAGTTCCGAACCTCGCCCTCGACCGGCTGCGACTGGCGCATCCGCATCCAGCCCAGCTTCGGCGGCTTGATGCGCTGATGCTCCGCGTCGAGCTTGCAGTCCGAAGCCTTCGGGAACCGCAGCCCGGCATCCTGGCCGCGCCCGCGAAACCTGGGGTAGCCGTCATGGCCCTCGAAGAAGCGCCGATAGCTCGCCTCCAGCCGCTTCAGGGTCTGCTGCTGCGCCTGCACGGGCGTCTCGGCAAGCCATGCCGTGTCCGGGTCGTTGCGCCACACGGTCAGCCAGCGACACATCGCAGCAAAGCCTGAGAACTTCTCGCCAGCGGCCCGCCGCCGCTGCTGTTCGCCGATGGCCCGGTTCCACACCCAGCGGCACGACCCAGCGAACCGGCGCAGGGTGTGCGCGGTGCCGGGATTGGGGCGTAGCTGGAAGCGGAAGGCTCGAATGGGCATGGTTGATACTGTACATAAAACCAGTTAACCATGCCACAGGAAACTCAAGCACCAAGCCAATCGCTCGCTGTGCGAGCCTGCGCTCTACCTCCCCGCCCTGAAGGACGGGGCTTCTCGCGCCTTCAGGTGAGGCGGGCGGCGCCGCGGGTCGGCGCGGCCTTCGGGATGGGCTGCAGCGCCTGCGCGAACTGGCGGGTCGCAGCCTCCCAGGTGTAGCGCTCGGCGAAGGTCCGCACGCGCACGCGGTCGCACCGCAGCGCGGCCATGCACGCGCGGCGCAGGTCCGTGTCGATGACACCGCCCTCGCCACTCGGGCCGACCACGTCGATCGGGCCGGTCGCCGGCAGTGCGGCCACCGGCGTGCCGCAGGCCATCGACTCGACCAGCACGAGGCCGAAGGTGTCGGTCTCGCTCGGGAAGACCATCACGTCCGCACTGCGGTAGAGCGCCGCCAGATCCGGCCCGGACAGCACGCCGAACCAGCGCACGCCGGGGTATTGCCGCTGCAGCCGCGCCGCCTCGGGGCCAGCGCCCGCGACCCATTTTTCACCCGGCAGGTCGAGCTTCAGGAAGGCATCGACGTTCTTCTCCACCGCCAGCCGGCCGATGTAGAGGAACACCGGCCCGCCGCCCTCGGGGCGGGGCACCGTCGGGCCGTCCGGGGTGAAGAGCTGCAGGTTGACGCCGCGGCTCCACGGCGTGGGCAGCTGGTAGCCGTGGGTGCGCAACTCGGCGCCCATGTGTTCGGTCGGCACCAGCGTGGCCTGGCCGGCGTTGTGGAAGCGGCGCAGCAGCGCGTGGGTCCAGCGCACGGGGATGCGGGTGCGCAGTTGCAGGTACTCGGGGAAGCGGCTGTGGTACGCCGTCGTGAACGGCCAGCCACGCGACATCGCCACCGCGCGCGCCGCCCAGCCGAGCGGGCCTTCGGTGGCGATGTGCAGGCAGTCGGGTGCCAGCGCGTCGAGCACGCGGGCGATCCGGCCCGGCGTCACCGCCGCCAGCCGGATGTCCGGGTAGGTCGGGCAGGGCACGCTGAAAAACCCCTGCGGCGACACGAACTCGACCTGGTGGCCCAGCAGGCCCAGCTCGTGCGCGGTCATCTTCAGGGTGCGGACGACGCCGTTGACCTGGGGTTCCCAGGCGTCGGTGACGATGGCGATCTTCATGGATGCTCCTTGCAGGGAGTGGAAATCGTCTTGAGCGTGGGCGCCGGAGGCTGGTGCTGCAGGTGCCGGTGGCGCAGCGCGATCAGCGCCATCAACCCGGCCACGAGCAGGCCGAATCCGCGGATCAGCGCACCGAGGCCGAGGTCGAGCCCGGTGCACAGCGCATAGCCGCCGAGCATCAGCAGCACGCTGGCGTTCTCGTTGAAGTTCTGCACGGCGACCGAGCGGCCGGCGCTGAGCAGCGTGCTGCCCCGGTGCTGCAGCAGCGCGTTCATCGGCACGACGAACAGCCCCGCCAGCAGCCCGGCGGTGGCCAGCACCAGCGCGGCGGCCGGCCACTGGTGCACCCACTGCATCAGCAGGACCACCAGCCCCAGGGCCACGCCGAGCGGCAGTACCTGCGCCGCCCGCGCCAGCGGCACCCAGCGCCCGGCCAGCGCCGCGCCCAGCACGACACCGGTCGCCGACAGGCCCTGCAGGTACGCGGCCTGCGCCAGCGTCAGCCCGAGTTGTTCGCCCGCCCAGCGCAGCACCAGGAACTGCAGCGTCGCGCCGACGCCCCAGAACAGCGTGGTCGTGGCCAGCGAGACCTGGCCGAGCGGGTCGGACCAGAGCCGTGTGTTGTCGCGCCAGAAAGACCGCCACTGCTGCGGCAGCGGTGGCGGGGAGGGGTAGCGGGCGCCGCTGTCGGGAATGCCCAGGTTCAGCAGCGCGGCCAGCCCGTAGAGCGCCAGCAGCGCCGCGAAGCCCAGGTCAGCGAAACGCGGCTCGCTCAGCCCGCCGCCCAGCACCGTGCCGAGCAGGATCGCCAGCACGGTCGTCACCTCGATCCAGCCATTGGCAGCGACCAGCCGCTCCACCGGCACGAGTTCCGTCACCAGCCCGTACTTGGCTGGCGAATACACCGCCGCACCGGCACCGGCGACGCAGAAGCAGGCCGTCACCGGCGCGCCCAGGGCCATCGCCGCGCAGGCCAGCGCCTTTACCGCATTGGCTGCGCCCATCACGCGCGCCTTGGGCCAGCGGTCCGCCAGCGGGCCGACGACCGGCGCCAGCAGCACATAGGCCAGCGTGAACACCAGCTTGAGCAGCGGCGGCAGCCACAGCGGCCCGCCTGCGGCCGCCACCTGGGCGATCGCCACCAGCAGCAGCGCGTTGTCGGCCAGCCCGGAGACGAACTGCGCCCCCATCAGCAAGTGAAAACCGCTGCGTTTCACGCCGGTGCCCGTTCGCTCGATCCGTCAATCGGGCGAGTGTCGAGGGCGGGCGTGACTCCCGTGTGAAAGGGCTGGGCGCCCTTCGGCCTACATGCGCACCGACTTGCCGAGGAAGAGCACCGGCCCGGTCGGGCGGCCGATCGGCGAGCCGCCGGCCGGCTCCAGCGTCAGCTCGAAGAGCTGGCGCTCGCCGATCTGCGGCAGCTTCTGTGCGGGCAGCTCGTAGACCGCGCCGGTGCGCACCAGACCGAGCGAGGTCGGACCAGTGGCGCCTTCGGCCTTGGTCCAGAACTGCAGGGTCTTGCCCTCTGGCGGTTCGGCCGTGGTGCCGATCGGCACGAGGCGCACGCGGTCCCCCGCGGTGACTTCCACCACCCAGCCGGTGTCCTTGTCCGGGCCTTGCAGCACGGCGAGGTAACGCGGGCCGGCCGGGGCGTCGGCTGGGGGCTGCTGCACCAGCAACACGGCGAGTGCCACCGCCGCTGCAGCAGCGAAGCCGCTGGCCGACTGCCACAGCCGCACCAGGCGCCACGAGGGCTGGTTGGCCGGCGCCACAGGCCGGGCGGTGGCAGGCAGCGGTGTGGCGCCGAGCCGCTGCTCGATGCGCGGCCACAGCGTCGCCGGGGGATCGACGGGGGCGGCGTGGCGGGCCAGTCCGAGCAGGCGGTCCTGCCAGGCGTAGACCCGTGCCTGCAGGTCGTCGTCCACGGCCAGTTGCTGCACGAAGGCGGCGTGTTCCTCGGCGGACAGCGTGCCCAGCACGTATTCGCCTGCGGCGGCGTCCCGGTCTTCCGGGATGGTGAGGGGTGCGTTCACGACATGCACTCCTTCAGCGCCAGCAGGCTGCGGCGGATCCAGGATTTGACCGTGCCGACCGGTGTGTCCACCCGCCTGGCGATCTGTTCATGGGTCCAGCCTTCGACGAAGGCGGCGACCAGGCATTCCCGCCGCTTCTCCTCCAGGTGCTCCAGGCAGCCGTCGAGCCGGTCGGCGGCGCCGTGGTCGGGCGAGAGGGCCTCGGTGTGCAGCCCGGCCGCGTCGGCGATCACCTCCAGATCGTCACCGACCGGCACCTCGCGCACCGTGCGGCGGGCCTCGTCGAGCGCGCGGTGTCGCACCACGGTGTAGATCCAGCCGCGGCCGGTGCCGAGGCTGCGGCGGTAGCTCGCCGCGCGCTGCCAGATCAGCAGGAAGGCCTCCTGCAGGATGTCCTGCGCCGTCTCGCGGTTGCGCACGATGCGCAGCACCACCCCGAGCAGGCGCCGCGACTCGACGTCGTACAAGGCTTTCAGCGCGAAGCGCTCGCCGCGGGCACAGGCTTCGAGGGCGGCTTCGTAGTCGAAAGCGTTGGTTTCCACGTCGTGCGTTGGCAGCTGGCTGGGATGGTGTCCATTCTGGCAGGGAAACCGTGACGCATGTCACGCCATGCGCCACGTGCTTGCTCCCCCGTTCCGGATCAGAACCGGATCGCCAGATCGCGCAACGCAGGCCCGCTCGCGCCGCCGATCTGCGACAGGGTCGCGTCACCGCTCGTGTTGCGGTAGAGCGTGGCCGCACCAGTCGTCAGCGCGACGCTGTAGAGCAGGTAGGGGCCGCTGCCCGAGGGGCGCAGCGCCGCCAGGGCCAGGCCGTTGGCACCGCCGCCGATGTCGAAGCCCGCCAGGCCGCTGATGTCGACGCCGAAGGCCCCGACGTTCACCAGCGTGCCGTCGTTCGGCGGCACCTGCTGGGTCAGCACGTCGGAGGCACCCTCCAGGTTGAACAGCGTGGTCGCGGTGGTGCCGGCGAAGGTGTTGCTGTAGGCCGCGGCGTGCACCGTGGCGGCGATGGCGCGGTTGATGGCACCGTCGGTCGTCGTGGCGCCGGTGTCGACGTTGATGCGCAGGTTCTGGCCCGCGTCGCTGATGACGCGCAGGCGGTCGGCGACCGGGTTGAAGTCGACGCTGAAGACCGTGCCGGCGAGGGCGGTGTAGGGCGTCGTGAGGTCGGCCGGATCGGCGGCCAGGGTGGTCCGCGCGGTCGCGGCGCCGGTGGCCGGGTCGAGCGTGACGATGCGGCCGCTGCTGGTCAGCGCGTAGAGCACGCCGTCCACCGGGCGGGTGTCGATGCCCAGCACCAGCTCTCCTGCGGCCAGCCCGGTGATCGCCGTGGTGGCGGTCAGGGTCGCCGGGGCCTTGGGGTCGAAGCTGACGAGGCGGTTGTCGGTGGTCAGGCCGAGGGCGGTCGGTGCGGCGGACTGCATCAGGGCCAGGCCGGTGATGGCCTCGCCGACGCCCACGGTGTCGACGCGGGTGGCCGCGCCGGTGCTCAGGCTGACGCGGTAGAGCGTCGAGGCGCCGCTGCCGCTGCCCAGCGCGAGCCAGCCGGCGTTGTTGCGGGCATCGATGTCGAAGCCGTCCGATCCGGCTCCGGTCACGCCCAGCGGCAGGCCGGCGGCCAGCGTGCCGTTGTTGGGGGGATCCTGCAGGTGCAGCAGGCCGGTGACGGCATCGACGTCGAAGAGCTGCGTCGTCGTCGTGCCGGCGAAGCTGTTGGTGTAGGCCGAGGCGCCGATGCGCACCGTGCCGCTGACCGGCGTGATGACCCCGTCGGTGATGACGGCGCCGGTGTCGACGTTGATGCGCAGGTTCTGGCCCGCATCGCTGACGACGCGCATCCGGTCGGCCACCGGGTTGAAGTCGACGCCGTAGACGGCACCGGTCAGCATCACGAAGGCGTTGTCATCGCCCGCCGTGGCCTGCAGGCTGGACTTCGCGGTGGCGACGCCGGTGGAGGGATCGATGGTGACGATGCGGCCGGCGCTGGTCAGCGCGTAGAGCTTGCCATCGGCCGGGCGCACGTCGATGCCGAGCAGGGACTCCCCGCTGGTCAGGCCGCTCAGGGCGACACTGCCGACCAGCGTGGCGGGGGTGGCGCGGTTGAAAGAGACCAGCCGGCCGGAGGCGGTCAGGGCCACGGTGTCGCCGACGGGCACGGGTGTCGGGGCGGGCGCGGGGGCTGGTGTGTCGTCGCTGCCGCCACCACAGGCAGCAAGCGTGGCAGCGAGCACGAGTGCGGCGCACGAAAGGGCGGACTTGCGGTGCAGGGTCGGGTGCGACATGGAGAGGCTCCTGGAGGGAAGGGAGGCCGGCGGCGCCGGGTACTCCTTCACTACGGGGCGACTGGTCGCACAGATGCAGTCCGCCAGAAAAAACTATTTCAGCGGCAGTCCCGGCGTGGGCAAGGCGACGGGCATCGGTGTCGGCGGGGTGCCGGCATCGGTGGACAGCGCTTCCCGGCAGCGCACCGGCCGCAGCAGACCCTGCGAGGGATCCTCGATGGCCCGGGTCATGATGAACGGCGCCTGCGAGCGCACACCACCGAAGATGGTCGCGAAGGCCACGTCCGCCGCATCGCGCCCGGTGCCGAAGCGCACGAAGGCCATCGGGATCGCCGTGCCGGACGGGTCGAAGATGTACCAGCGGTCGCCGAGGTAGACCTCGACGTAGGCGTGGAAATCGGGCGGGCCGAGCGCGGGGTCGGCGCCGAAGTCGGTGCCGGTGGCGAAGCGGGCCGGGATGTTCAGCGCGCGGCACAGCGCGATCATCAGGTGCGCGAAGTCGCGGCACACGCCGACGCGCTCGATCAGCGTGTCCAGCGCCGAGGTGGTCGAGTTGGAGACGTTGGACGTGAAGCTCACCCGGCTGCGCACCCAGTCCACGATGGCCTGCACGCGCCCGTGTCCTTGCCACAGTGCACCAAATTCGTGCGCGGCGAGGCGCAGCAGGCGGTCGGACTGGCAATAGCGGCTCGGGTAGATGTAGCCGATGACCTCGGGCGGCAGCCGGTAGACCGGCACCTCGGCGAGGTGGGCCGGCTCGGCGAAGTGGTGGGTGATGTCGAGCGTGGCCGCGTAGGACAGCTTGAGCGGGCCGGGCAGGGCGCGCACGCGCATGTAGCGGGTGCCGGTGGCTGCGTCGGTGTGGATGTGCGGCACGACCGGCTGGCTCAGGACCAGATTCTCGGCGGAGACCTTCTGGCACGCGGTCTGGGCGGCGTGGATGTTGAAGACGAAATCGGCGCCATTGGCATCGATGTCGTAGTTCAGCTCGACTTGCAGTTCGATGCGGATCATGGGTCTACCTGAAGGTGAAGAACGGGCTTTTCATGCAGTATGCGTGCCTGCGTTTTTCAACGGGAGTTTTTCATGCCGCTGTCCACCTATGGCGTCCTCAAGGGCACCGTGCTCGGTCACCTGCGCAATGCAGACGATGACCATTACCAGCTGCTCGTCGATGCGGGCGGCGAGATGGACCGCATTGCGGTCAACGTCAAGTCCTCGGCCCCCAAGTCGCCGTCCACCGTGCTGTTCCAGACCGTGACCAAGCTGCCCGCAGCCTTCACCGCGGCGCTGCTGGCGCTGCCGGCCGGCTACCGCAAGCTGCCCCACGCGAAGGGCGGTCTGGCGATCGACTACGTGCGCAGCGGCCTGTTCAAGACGGCGTCGATGAAGCCGGTGCCGCCGGACGCGCCTGGGGTCGACAACGACCTGAAGGACAAGGTCGAAGCCGCCGCGCTCAAGGCGATGGCCACGCCCGGCGCGCAGGTCTTCGCCTTCGGTGCCAAGTGGGGCCCGGAGAAGACCAGGGCCGACCAGTACTTCAAGTTCAAGCCCGGCAACGGCATCCACGACATCCACATGAACCAGGGCAACGGCGCGCCCTACATCGCCGACAACGGTACCTGGCAGGACGGCGCGCTGGTGTTCGGTTATCCCGGCAAGGCAGGCGCGGCGTGGACGTGGCGGGCGTTCTTCTTTGCGTTCCAGTCGCAGAGTTTCAGGACGGATGACAAGGGGAATCGGCTGCCCTGAGGCCTCACACCACCCGCAGTGCTTTGGCCAAGGCCTTGGACTGCGTCTGGTAGTCGGCCAGTGCCACCTTCAGCCCCAGACGCACGGCTTTGCCGATGACCTCGCCGGCCTCCTTGTCGTGGGCTTCGGTCAGTTTCTCGGGCGGGTAGGGCATGGCCTGGCGCAGGGCGACCAGCGCGGCGCCGAGTGCCACATCCGCCAGCGGCATCGGGTCGATCATCGGCAGCGTGCGCGGGGTCTTCACCGGATCGAATGCCGGATCCCAGGGGTCGATCCAGGGCCGCAGCTCCGGCATCACCGGGATCAGCCAGTCGATCAGCCACTGCCGGCTCTGGCACTGGCTGGCGCGGCCGGCGAACACATCGCGCGCATGGACGCCGATGCTCCAGAGCGTGTCCACCGGGATGCGCTCCAGCGGGATCTGTGGGTCGGTGAGGGCCGCTTCCATGATCCGGTCGTTGAACACCAGATCCCACCAGTAGCCGCGGTGGAAGCAGGTGTGGCGGGCCGGCGGCGCGGTCCAGACGCCGATGTTGGTGAAGTAGTTGCGGATGCGGTCGAGCACCGCGCCACCGGCCACCGAGCTGAGGAAACCGTCGTGCTTGGAGCCGTGTTCGCCGACATGGGTGTCGAACTCGTCGAAGATCCCGCCTTCGAGCACGCCGATCAGGTTGACATTGACGAAGTGGTGCCAGGTCGAATCGCACACCACCCGGCCGACCCCGGCGCGGTGGCCGTCGTAGGCGCTGATGACGGGGAAGCTGTGGGCGACCGTGGCCTGCTTGAAGGTCGCTCCGAAGCTGCCGCTGTTGCCCGACGGCACGTTGGCCCAGGCGATGACCTCGGGCTCGACACGCACCGTGGTGCTGCCGGTGGCGAAGGGGTATTCGGGGCTGCCGTCGGGGGCGTAGACGCCAGTCAGGCTGTCGGGTTGCCGGCACTCGCCTTCGTGCGGATGGTCGGGCAGCACGTCGATGCGGCCGGTGCGTCCGCACAGCAGCGGGTGCGGGTAACGGGCATTGCTCAGGAGGTTGATCGGGGTGCTGTAGAGCTTCAGGTCGATCACCTGCGGCACGTCGTCGCTCTGGTCGCTGAACTGCCAGCCGGCGTCGTGGCCGCGGCGGTTGGTGTCGTTGCGGCGCGGGCCGGTCATGCTCACTTCGTCGGTGGCCGTGCTGGTGGAGGGGTGGCTTTCCCACCAGCGCATGCTGCGCACCCGCGTGATGCCACCGCACATCGCCCGGCCGAGGCTGCCGTGGTCTCCGGTGGCGAAGACGCCGCCGCCGCGGTTCATGTGGGCGCTCAGGGCCTTGAGTTCGTCGGTGCCGAGGCTGCCGGCGGGGTAGCGGGTCGGGTTGGCGCGGCGGGTGGCGTAGGCCGCCTGGTTGAAGCTGGTCTCGATGCCGAACATCCACACCTCGTCGAACTGGTCGCTCTTGAAGTGCGTCGGCTCATCGAAGCGGAAATCGGTCAGGCGTGCGGCGATGCGCGTCTCTCCGGCCAGCATGTCGCCCGACGTGACGGACGAGCGCAGATGCGCCAGCGTGAGGCGGAAACGCACCCGCAGCGGCGCCTCGTCGAGCAGCGTGCGGATCAGCGTGGACAGTCCGAAATCGCCCTCCCCGAAGTTCAGGTTGCCGTCGGTGACCAGCAGCACGTTGACCGTGCAGCGGCGCCACCAGGGATAGAACACGGCGATGTCGCTGCGCAGGGTGGCGCGGCGCAGGTCGTTGAGGGCGAGGAGTTGCTGGTTGCCTGGGCTGAGGGGGAGGCCCAGGGTGGTGCGGGATGCGGTCATGGCGATGCTCCGGCGGGGTGGGGTGAAGCGTGGACCCGACGGTCTGCGAGGCGGGTCGGGCGGATCGTAGGCCGGGTGCCGGGGCGGGGCATCGTTCACCTTGGGGACGTTTCGAGGGGGTAGACGGACGGGCACAATGCGCCGGACCGATCTGTCCAAGGAGATTCCGACATGCTGACCCGCCTTGAAATCGATGGATTCAAGTCCTTCGAGGGACTGGCGATCGACCTCGCGCCGTTCACGGCCATCGTCGGCAACAACGCGGCCGGCAAGAGCAACCTGTTCGACGCGATTCAACTGCTGTCGGCGCTGGCCACCCACGATGTGGCGGAGGCAGTCAAGGCGCTGCGCGGAGAGCCGCTGGAACTGTTTCGCCTGACACCTGCCGGGCGCGAGAAGCGCATGACGCTGGCGGTGGAGGTGCTGGTGGATCCGGTCGGACGTGATCCCTGGGGCAGCGAGGTCAAGCTGACACACACCCGGATGCGCTACGAGGTCACGCTGGAGCGCCGCGAGATCCGGCCGGGTGTCGAGCGGATCCAGGTGGCGCATGAAGCGGTCCAACCCATCTTCGCCAAAGACGATTCATGGGTCGTGGCGATGCGGCCATCCAGTGCCTTTCGCACGCAGTACCTGAAGTACAAGCGCCAGAAGCCCTGGCTGACCACCGACGCCAAGGCAGACGGCAAGGGCAGCGAGTTCAACATCCACCAGGACGGGACCCAAGGCCGCCTGCGCCCCGCCAGTGCGGCGGAGGCGACCGTGCTCTACAGCATCACGAACGCCGAATTCCCGCACCTGTTCGCGCTGCGCGAAGAGATGCGCCACTGGCGGCTGCTCCAGTTGGATCCCGCGCTGCTGCGTCGTCCGGCGCCTGTGACCGCTGCAGACACGCTGACGGCCGATGGCTCGAATCTGGCGGCGGTGCTGGCGCGCATGAAGGCAGAAACGGCCACCGATCTGCGTCCGCAGGGCGTGCTCAGCGACATCGCGGCCGAGCTGAACCACCTGATCCCTGGCGTCACGAAGCTGGATGCGTCCCTGCACGACGCCAGCCGCGAGTACCGGATCGAGTTGACCATGCGCGACGGACTGCCGTTCACCTCGCGCGTGATCTCCGACGGCACGCTGCGGGTGCTGGCATTGCTGACGCTGCTGCATGATCCGAAGCACCGTGGATTGGTCTGTTTCGAGGAGCCCGAGAACGGGGTCCATCCCGGTCGGGTCAAGACGCTGGTGCAGCGTCTGCAGGACATGGTGAGCCGCCCGCGGGACGGCATGGACGCGGGCGTGGTGCCGCCCCTGAGCCAGTTGCTGCTCAACAGCCACTCGCCTGTCGTGCTGGCGGCCTTGCTCGACAGTGCGGGACATCCGGTGGATGAGGGCGGCGCCATCCTGTTTGCCGATACCTCGTCGGTGACGGACCCCGCGCAGGGGCAGACGCGGCGCCGCACCCGGCTGCGGCCGATTCGGCAACTGGACGGACTGTTCGCATCGGAGGCGATGGAGCGGGGCGCCGTGGTGTCGGATCTGGAGGTCCGGCAGGTGCTGGACGCCGTGCGCGCCGAGGGTTGAGCCATGCGTTACCTGGGACTGGCGCTCTACGCCGAAGGCCGCACCGACTATTACTTTCTGCAGCCCTTGCTGGAACGGCTGTGCGTGGACATCTGTTTGCGCGAGGCGAGCGGATTGGTCGAGGTCACGGCGGTGCTTGGCCTGGACCATCCGCCCCCGAGCGAGCAGGAGCCGCGTGAAGTGCGCATTCGCGAGGCGGCCCTCAGCGCGCTGGGGCAATGGTCGGTGCTGTTCGTGCATGCCGATGGCGCTGGTGATCCGTTGCGCGCCCGCGGTCAGCAGATCGATCCCGCGCTGGATACCTTGCAGGCCACATTCGGCGCGGACGGACGGGGCGTTGCCGTGGTGCCGATCCGGGAGACCGAGGCCTGGGCCCTGGTCGATGGGGACGCGCTGCGCCAGGTGTTCGGCACCAGCCTGGACGATCGCGCACTCGGTCTGCCACAGCCGGCTCACCGCGCGGAGGCGGTCAACGATCCGAAGCAGTGTCTGGCGATGGCATTTGCCGCGACAGCGCCCACGGGTGCGCGCCGCCGCCGTGGGGTCTCGGACTATCTCGGCGCGCTGGGCGAGCAGATCAGCCTGGAGCGGTTGCGGCTGCTGGAGTCGTTTCTGACGCTGGAGCTTGAACTCAAGGGTGCCTTGCGAGGGCTGAACTTCCTGCGCTGAAGGAGAGGGTGATCGGTGCGTTTCGGTGGCCGGCATACTGACGCCTCACACCACCACAACGCGCCAACCGGGGGAGCACCGCATGGCCGGCCGCAGCAAGGAGACGGTTTACGTCTCGTCCACCTTTGTCGATCTGGAGCGCCACCGCGCCGCGCTGAAAACCGCGCTGGAGCGGGCGCAGTACGACGTGGAGTGCATGGAGAAGTACCCGGCGTTCGATGAGCGGCCGGTGGACAAGTGCCTCGCGGACGTGGCGGCGTGTGACGTGTACGTGCTGCTGGTCGCGCATCGGTATGGCTACGTGCCGGCGGAGAACAACCCGCACGGCCGGTCGATCACCGAGCTGGAGCACGACGAGGCGGTGCGGCTCAACAAGCCGCGGCTGGTGTTCTGCGTCGATGAGGACGAGCCGTGGCCGCCCAAGATGACGGACAAGACCGAGCCGGCGCTGGGTCGGCTGAACGCCTTTCGGCAGCGGGTCAACACGGACCGCGGTATTCGGACGTTCAGCTCTCCAGCGGATCTTGCGTCGTTGGTGCTGCAGGCGCTGGCCGCCCGGAACCGGCCCGCCGCGCCCCCGCCCGCGCCGGACGCCCGCCGCATCCCGTTCGAGCTGCCGCCTGCCGCCAACAACTACTTCGGCCGCCCCGCCCAGCGCGCTGATCTGCTCGACCGCCTGCGCCGTGGCCAGTCCGCCGCCGTCGTCGGCGCGGCCGGCATGGGCAAGACGGCGGTGGCGGCGGTGGTGCTGGCCGATCTGCTCGGGCTGCGCGGCGAGCGGTTGGCGGACAGCCCGTTTCCGGACGGCGTGGTCTTCCTCGACCTGTATGCGCTGCAGGCGCAGCCCGAGATGGTGTGGGACCGGCTCGCGTCACGGCTGCACGGCGAGGCGTTCCTGCAGCGCGCCAAGTCCGAGCAGCGCGCCGCCGAAGCCTGCCGGAGGCAGCGCGTGCTGGTCGTCATCGAAGGCGCGGAAGTGGCGGATGGCCAGACGCCCCGCGCCGATCTGCCGACGCTGCTGTCCGTGCTCTCGCCCGAGAACCGCACGCTCGTCCTCACCCGCTCCAGCGCGCAGGTGCTGCCCGCGCAGACCGTCTCGCTCGCCCAGGCGCTGGCGCCGGAAGACGCCGCCGACCTGCTCGACGAGCTGACCCGCGACACGCTGGCACCGGACCTGCGCCAGCGCGTGCTGAGGCTGCTGCAAGGCCATCCGTTGGCGCTGCACTGGGCCGGCAACCTGCTTGCCCGCGACGACGACGACCCGGCGCTGCTGATCGGCGACTGGGAACGCGGCGCGCTGCCGTCGCTGAGCGATCCGGTGAACGCGGGGCACACGCTGCGCTGGCTGTTCGACCACAGCGCGCGGTCGCTGGACGACCCGGCCCGGCAGGCGCTCGGCCTGTGCGCCCGGCTCGGGGCAGCGCCGGTTCCGCTGGCGCTGGTGGAGGCGGGGATGGGCGATAGCGCCCGCGAGGCGCTCAAGCGGCTGGTGCAGCAGGGGCTGATGCGGCGGGAGGCGTCGCTGTCGGCGCATTGGGCGTTCTGCCATGTGCTGGCGCATGGGTATGCCCGCGAGGCTATCGCGGCGCCGGAGGAGGGGGCGCAGCAGCGGCTGGCGGATTGGCTGCATGGGGCGCTGCCGGCGGCGGTGGGGAGTTCGGCGCGGCCGTGTGCGGTGGACGAAGCGCAGGTGGGGCGACTGTTGGTGCACGCGCAGGCGGTGTTGCTGGCAGATCCGCAGGGGAGCTTGGTCAGGACAGTCAGCAAAGTCTTGCTGTACGACGTACCCAATCGCTTGGAGGAGTTGGGGCATTCCACGCTGACACACCGCGCGCTGACCAGCGTTGATGCCTGGTTCGCCCAACTGCTGCCCGCTGTCGCTCAGCGCACGTCGATGCAGCGGGAGCGAGGGGCGATCCTCAGCCGGTTGGGCAATGTGCTGGGCTTGCAGGGCGATTTAGCCGGGGCGCTGCAGGCGTACCGGGATGGGCTGGCGGTCAGTGAGCGACTGGCGCGGGCCGATGCGATGAACTTGGACTGGCAGCACGACCTCAGCGTCAGCCACAGCAATGTGGGCGATGTGCTGCAGGTGCAGGGCGATCTGGCTGGGGCCCTGCACGCATACCAGGATGCGCTGACGATCAGTGAACGACTGGCGCGTACCGATGCGACGAACGCGGGCTGGCAGCGCGACCTCAGCGTCAGCCACGAGAAGGTGGGCAATGTGCTGCGGGCGCAGGGCGATCTGACCGGGGCGCTACAGGTGTATCGGGATTGTTTGGAGATCAGTGAACGACTGGCGCGGGCCGATGCGACGAACGCAGACTGGCAACGCGACCTCTGCGTCAGCTACAACAAAGTCGGCAATGTGCTGCAAGCGCAGGGCGATCTGGCTGGGGCGCTGCAGGCATATCGGAACGGTCTGGAGATCAGTGAGCGACTGGCGCAGGTCGATGCGACGAACACGGGCTGGCAGCTTGACTTCAGCGTCTGTCATGAGAGGGTGGGGGAGGTGCTGCAGGCGCAGGGCGATCTGACTGGGGCGCTGCAGGCGTATCAGCATGGGCTGACGATCAGTGAGCGACTGGCGCGGGCCGATGCGACGAACGCGGACTGGCAGTACCATCTCAGCGGCAGCCACACCATGATCGGCTATGTGCTGCAGGCGCAGGGTGATTGGACCGGGGCGCTGCAGGCGTGCTGGGCTGACTTGGATATCAGTGAGCGACTGGCCCGGTCCGATGCGATGAATGCGAAGTGGCAGCATGGACTCTGCGTCAGCCACGAAAAGCTCGGTGACGTGTACGTCGCACAGGGTTCATTGATCGAAGCACTGGCTTGGTACCAGAAATCCCTAACTGGTATCAAACGACTAGCCGAAGCCGATCCGCGGAACGCCGGCTGGCGCTGTGATGTCATGGGATCTTTGACACGAGTCGCGGGCGTTCATAAGCGGCTGAACGATCATGTACAGGCTTTGCGATGTGCCGAAGAAGCACTGGCGATCGGGCAGCGGTTGGTAGCACTGGATGCGACCAACCAGACTTGGCGGATCGACACCGAGGTGGCCAGGGTGTTGGTGCAGCGTCTCCAGACCAAAAAGGGGTCTGCTTGACGCCTGCCGGCCTCACCGGACTACACTCGTTCCACCCGTTTGACCGCGCATCCTCAGCGCCTTCATCACTGCGGAGAATCACCCCATGTCCGTGACCATCAGCTTCCACGACGCCGAACACGACCTCGCACGGTGGGTCGAGCAGGCCCACGCCGGCCAGGAGGTGGTGCTGACCAAGGACGGCCAGCCCTATGCCCGCCTGATGCCGCCCGCTGCGCCGCAAGGTCAGCGTCGTGCCGGTCGGCTCGCAGGCAAGCTGGACGACGCCTTCTTCGAGCCGCTGCCACCGGAGGAACTGGACGCCTGGGAAGGCCGTGCCGCATGAGGCTGTTGCTCGACACCCACGCCCTGCTGTGGTGGTGGATGGACGATCCCCAGTTGTCCCGCCCGGCCCATGCTGCCATCGCCGACCTGCGTAACGAGGTCTACGTCAGCGCCGCCAGCGTCTGGGAAATCTCCACCAAGCAGCGCATCGGCAAGCTGGAAGGCATTCCCGCAATGACCGACCAGTTCTTCCAGCTCGTCGAGGCTGACGGCTTCCACCTGCTGTCGATCTCGCCGGCCCATGCCTTGCGCGCAGGCAGCCTGACGGCCATGCACCGCGATCCCTTCGACCGGATGCTGGCCGCGCAAAGCGAGTTGGAGACGATGCCGCTGGTGACACGCGACCCGGCGTTTGCCGAGTTCCAGACGGCCACGCTCTGGTGATCATCCCGCCGCCAGCGCCCGCCCAATCAGAATCTTCTGCACATCACTCGTCCCCTCATAGATCTGGCACACCCGCACATCCCGGTAGATCCGCTCCACGGGGAAGTCGCTGACGTAGCCATAGCCGCCGAAGGTCTGGATCGCCATCGAGCAGACCTTCTCGGCCATCTCGCTGGCGAAGAGCTTGGCCATCGCGGCTTCCTTCAGGCAGGGGATGCCAGCGTCCTTCATCGACGCGGCGTGCCAGATCAACTGCCGCGCGGCCTCGATCTGCATCGCCATCTCGGCCAGCCGGAACTGCACCGCCTGGTGCTCGAAGATCGGCACGCCGAAGGCCACGCGCTCCTTGCTGTAGCGCAGCGCCGCCTCGAACGCCGCGCGCGCCATGCCCAGGCTCTGCGCCGCGATGCCGATGCGCCCGCCTTCCAGCCCGGCCAGCGCGATCTTCAGCCCCTGGCCTTCGTCGCCGAGCCGGTAACGCGCCGGGATGCGGCATTGCTCGAACAGGATCTGCGCGGTGTCTGAGCTGTGCTGGCCCATCTTGTCTTCGAGGCGCGCGACCGTGTAGCCGGGCGTGTTCGTCGGCACGAGGAAGGCGCTGATGCCGCGCTTGCCGGCGGCCTTGTCGGTCACGGCCATGACGATCGCCACGTCGCCGTGCTTGCCGCTGGTGATGAACTGCTTGACGCCGTTGAGCACGTAGTCGTCGCCGTCGCGCACGGCGGTGGTCTTCAGCCCGCCGGCTTCCGATCCGACGTGCGGCTCGGTCAGGCAGAACGCGCCGAGCATCTCGCCACGCGCCAGCGGTTTCAGGAACTCCTGCTTCTGCGCCTCGTTGGCGAAGCCCATCAGGATCGAGCAGACGGGGCAGTTGTTGACGCTGATGACGGTGGAGGTGCCGCCGTCGCCCGCCGCGACCTCTTCGAGGATCAGGGCGAGCGCCAGGTAGTCGAGGCCCGCACCGTCGTACTCGGTCGGCACCGCCACGCCGTAGCAGCCCAGATCGGCCAGGCCCTTCAGCTGTTCGGCGGGGAAGTGGTGCTCCTTGTCCCAGCGCGCCGCGTGCGGGGCGATCTGGTCTTGGACGTAGGAGCGGATGGCGTCCTGGATGGCGCGGTGGTCGTCGCTGAGCAGCATGAGTGTGTCTCCGGGGTCTTGTTGTGGGTGGATCGTGGGGGGCTCACCAGGGCAGCGGCGTGCCGTCGTGGTTCAGGAAACTGCCGTTGTCGGTCGGGCCGAGGTGGGCGAAGGTGGCGCGCAGCGAGGTGACGCTGTCCTCGACCGAGAGCTGTCCCTGCGGTCCGCCCATCGCGGTGCGCACCCAGCCGGGGTGGACGGCGATGCAGGTGGCGCGGTCGGCCAGCGCGAGCGAGACGTCCTTCATCACCGAGTTCAGCGCCGCCTTGGACGCGGCGTAGAGCCAGCCGGTCGACTGCTGGCGCCCGCCGATCGAGGCCATCACCGAGGACAGGAACACCACCCGCGCGCCCGGCGCCAGCGCGTCCAGCAACTGCGGCACCACGCGCATCGGGCCGAGCACATTGGTGTGCATGACCTGGTCGAAGTCGAGGTCGCCGGGGGTGTCGAGCGTGCGCAGGCGCGGGCCGTAGACACCGGCGTTGACCACGACGAGGTCGAAGGCCTCGCCGTCGATCTGCCACGCAAGGCCCGAAACGCTGGCTGTCTTGGCGACATCGATCCGCAGCGCCTGGGCTCCCAGCGAGGTGAGCACCTGCAAACCTGTGGTGTCCCGCGCCGTGGCGGTGACGCGCACGCCCTCGGCGCGGTACTGGCGGACGAGTTCCAGGCCGATGCCGCGCGAGGCGCCGACGACGAGGACGGAGGAGGGAAGGGATTGAGTTGTCATGGCAGATCCGTGCGGGCCAGTCTGGCCGCCAAACCGAGAAAGAGCACGCCCCCCAGCCCGTTGAGCCAGCGACCGGAGGTCGCCGAGCCACGGCCCAGGTGGCGCAACCGGGCCGTCAGCAGCACGAGCGCAACGAGGAAGAGCGCGCTCTGCAGCACGAACCAGCCGCCGAGCGCGAGGAAGGCGAGGGTCTTGTGCGGCGCGTCGGCATTGATGAACTGCGGCAGGAACGCGAGGAAGAACAGCGCGACCTTCGGGTTCAGCACATTGGTCAGCAGTCCTTGTCGGAACACCCGCCAGTGCGGGACCGGCGCCTCGGCGACCACGTCGGCGGTGCGGGTCGCTGGCGTTGCGAGCGCACTGCGCAGCATCCCGACCGCCAGCCAGACCAGATACGCCGCGCCGAGGCCCTTGAGCACGGCGAACGCCGTCGTGGACACCGCCAGCAACGCCGCCAGCCCGAACGCCGCCGCCAGCGCATGCACGACACAGCCCGCGCTGATGCCCGCCGCCCCCGCCAGCCCGGTGCGCACACCGTGCTGCAGCGTGCGGCTGACGGTGAACACCAGGTCGACGCCCGGTGTGGCGTTGAGCACCAGCACTGTCAGCGCGAAGAGGGGCAGGTCATGCAGGCCGAAGTTCATCGCGCCGGACTCACACTATCTCGACCGCCAGCGCCGTCGCCTCGCCACCGCCGATGCACAGCGCCGCCACGCCCTTCTTCAGCCCGCGCTTGCGCAGCGCGCCCAGCAGCGTGACCACGATCCGCGCGCCCGAGGCCCCGATCGGGTGGCCCAGCGCGCAGGCGCCGCCGTGGACGTTGACGATCTCGTGCGGCAGCTTGAACTCGACCATCGCGGCCATCGTCACCGCGGCGAAGGCTTCGTTGACTTCCCACAGATCGACCTCGCCGGCCTGCCAGCCCGCCTTCTTCAGCGCCTTCTCGATCGCGCCGGCCGGGGCGGTGGAGAACCACGCGGGGGCCTGTGCATGCACGGCGTGGCTGACGATGCGCGCCACCGGGGTCAGCCCGCGCGCCTTCGCGGTCGATTCGCGCATCAGCACCAGCGCCGCGGCACCGTCCGAGATGCTGCTGGCGTTGGCGGCGGTGATGGTGCCGTCCTTCTTGAACGCGGGCTTGAGGCTGGCGATCTTGTCGAGCTTGGCCTTGAAGGGCTGTTCGTCGAACTTGAACACCTGGTCGCCGCCGCGGGCCTTGGCCGTCACGGGGGCGATTTCCCAGTCGAAGCTGCCGTCCTCGTTGGCCTGCTTGGCGCGCACGGTGGAGGCCACGGCGAAGTGGTCCTGGGCTTCGCGGGTGAAGCCGTACTTCTCGACGCAGGATTCGGCGAACACGCCCATCGCCTTGCCGCGCTCGTAGGCGTCTTCCAGGCCGTCGATGGCCATGTGGTCGAACATCTGCGTGGCGCCGTACTTCACGCCCTTGCGCGCGAACATCAGGTGCGGCGCGTTGGTCATGCTCTCCATGCCGCCGGCCACCACCACGTCCGCGCTCTCGGCCTTGAGCATGTCGTGGCCGAACATCATCGCGCGCATGCCCGAGCCGCACATCTTCGACAGCGTCACCGCGCCCGCCGACTGCGGCAGCCCGGCGGCAAGCACGGCCTGCCGCGCGGGCGCCTGACCCTGGCCGGCCATCAGGCAGTTGCCCATCAGCACCTCGTCCACCGTGTCGCCGGGGATGCCGGCGCGCTCGACTGCGGCGCGGATCGCCACGCCGCCCAGTTCCCAGGCGGCGAGGCTGGAGAAGTCGCCGAGCAGGCCGCCGATGGGCGTGCGGGCGGCCGAGACGATGACGATCGGATCAGACATGGGAGTGCTCCTGTTGTGGTCGGGGTCGTTGGTGGGAAAAACGCTTGTCCTGCTCGTAGGGGAAGACGTCGTGGACATGGCCGGCCTGGATGCGGTCCTTGTGCCCTTGCCAGAAGGCGGCGTCGAGCAGGTCGCCGTGGTGCTGCATGAACACCGCGCGCACCGCGTGGTTGCCCAGCAGGAAGGGCCCGAACGTTTCCGGGAACACGTCCTTCGGGCCGACCGAATACCAGATCTCGCCGCTCATCTCTTCTTCTTCGTTGCGCGGCTCGGGCACGCGGCGGAAGTTGCAGTCGGTGACGTACTCGATCTCGTCGTAGTCGTAGAAGACCACCTTGTTGTGCCGCATCACGCCGAAGTTCTTCCACAGCATGTCGCCGGGGAAGATGTTGGCCGCGACCAGGTCCTTGATGGCGTTGCCGTACTCGATGACGGCGTGTTCGAGCTGCGCGGGCGTGGCGTCCTGCAGGTAGATGTTCAGCGGGATCATCCGGCGCTCGATATAGACGTGCTTGAGGATGACCTCCAGCTGTCCGTCGCCGTCGCGGTCGGAGATCTCCAGCAGGCTGGGCGCGAACTTCTCGATCTCGGCGATCAGCGCGTCGGTGAAGCGCGCGCGCGGGAAGGCGACGTTGCTGAACTCCAGCGTGTCGGCCATGCGCCCGACGCGGTCGTGCTGCTTGACGAGCAGGTACTTGCTCTTGATGAGGGCGCGGCTGGTGTCCTTCTGCGGCGGGTAGTAGTCCTTGATGAGCTTGAAGACAAACGGGTAGCTCGGCAGGTCGAACACCAGCATCACCATGCCCTTGATGCCAGGCGCGATGCGGAAACGGTCGGTCGAGTGGCGTAGGTGGAACTGGAAGTCGCGGAAGAACAGCGTCTTGCCCTGCTTCTGCAGGCCGAGCGCGTTGTAGATCTCGCTGCGTGGCTTCCTCGGCATCATCGAGCGCAGGAACTGCACATAGGCCGAAGGCACCTCCATCTCGACCAGGAAGTAGGCCCGCACGAAGCTGAACAGCCGCTGCAGGTCGTCCTCGCCGAACAGCGCTGCATCAATGAAGAACGCGCCGTCCGCGGCGTGCAGGATCGGCAGCGCGAACGGCGTCTCGACGTGGCCGTTGACGATCTTGCCGATGACGTAGGCGCCCTTGTTGCGGAAGAACAGCGAGGACAGCACCTGCAGCTGGAAGTTGGTGCGCAGCCGGTCCTGGCCGATGGCCGCGTCAGCCGCGGCATGCACGTCGTCGAGGTCGCGTGCGAAGTCCTCCCACGGGCCTTGCAGATCGAAGCTGCGCACGACCGCCGCCAGCGTCTCGCGCAGCGTCGCGCGGGTCGGGTACCAGGCGCGGAAGGTCGGCTTGGCCTCGGGCTCGTCGTTCTCGATGTACTCGGTGGACACCGCCGGGCGCACGAAGATGAAGTCGTTGTGGAAGTAGTCCCGGTGCAGGATGTGGGTCGTCACCGAGTTGAAGAAGGTCTCGGCGAGTTCGGGCTGGTGGTGGTTGGTCAGCAGGCCGATGTAGTGCAGCTTGACCTGCTGCCAGACATCCATGCCGAGCGCACCAGCCTGGAACTCGGTCTGCAGCTGGTCGACGGCCTCCTGGACCCGCAGGTCGTAGAACTCGATGCGCTCGCGCTGGGCGCGCTGCTGGCCATGCCAGTCGGCCTGCTCGAAACGCCGCTGGGCCTGGGCGCTGGCGTCGCGGAAGAGGCGGTAGTGGCGGTTGAACCCCTCGATCAGCGCACGGGCGATGTCGAAAGCGCGGGTGTCGGTGAGCTGCTGGGGGAACATCGCGCCGGTCTCCGCTCAGGCCGTGGCGTCGCCGCCGAGGTAGCGCCGCTGCACCGCCTCCACCGCGCGGGCATGGGCCGGCTCGATGTCGTCGATGCCCGCCACCGTGATGCGCAGGTCTTCGAGCAGGCCGTTGTGCAGCCCGTAGACCCAGCCGTGGATGATCACCTCCTGCCCGCGCAGCCAGGCGTCCTCGACGATGGTGGTGCGGCAGACATTGCGTGCCTGCTCCAGCACGTTCAGCTCGACCAGCGCATCGACCCGCCGCGCGGCCGGCACGCGGTCGAGGAAGGCGCGGTGCGTGTTGCGCACATCCTGGATGTGGCGCAGCCAGTTGTCGGCCAGACCGACGCGCAGGTTGTTCAGCGCCGCCTTGACGCCGCCGCAGTTGGAATGCCCCACGACGATGATGTGGCGTACCTTCAGCGCATCCACCGCGTACTGGATCACCGACAGCGCGTTGAGATCGCTCGGCACGATCACGTTGGCGATGTTGCGGTGGACGAACAGCTCGCCGGGCAGCAGATCGACCAGTTCGTTGGCCGGCACGCGGCTGTCGGCGCAGCCGATCCACAGGTACTGCGGCGTCTGCTGCTGGATCAGACGGGAAAAGAAACCAGGCTCGCGTTGTTCGACCTCGGCGGCCCAGCGGCGGTTGCTCTCGAAGAGTTCGTTCAGTTCGGTGCTCATGCGCGGATTGTTGACTGGCAGTGATGGCAGCGGGCTGACAAGCAGGTTTCGAGCCTCCGGGCCGGGCCTGGCGGGACGGCGCAGCGCTCAGTGGCGCACGTCGTCGCGGCCGGTGATGGTCATCAGCGTGGCGGTGATCGTGGCCACGAGCTGGTCTTCTCCGGGACGGGTGGGGTGGGGCTGCCAGGCCTGTCCGTCGGCGACGCTGATGGTGCGGCCGGCCTTGGTCACCCGGCCTTCGACGCGCAGCAGCGGCCCGCGCGCCGGGGCCAGCAGGTTGACCTTGAACTCGATCGTCAGCACGCCCGCATCCGCCGGCATCAGCGTGGCCGCCGCATAGCCGCAGGCCGAGTCGAGCGCGGTGGAGACGATACCGGCGTGGATGAAGCCGTGCTGCTGCGTCACGCGCGCACTGTGCGCCAGCGTCATGACGATGCGGCCCGGGCCGACCTCGACCAGCTCGGCGCCGATCAGCGCCATCGCCGCCTGCTGCGCAAACGAGCCGCGCACGCGGGCAGCAAAGTCGGCGTCGGCGGGCTGGAAGTCGGAGGAGGACGCAGCAGTCATCGGATGGCCATTCGTGATGGATGAGCGTGATTGACGTTTACGTAAACGTCAATCATAGCAACCGCTGTTTTCCCAGGAAATGCGGGTTTGTCCGACCCAACCGTCACCACCGGTGTACACCACGACCGGGCTCCGGCAGACTGCCCCCTCCAACGCCCGCACCAACCGGCCCGCGCTTTCCGACACCGCGACATGACCTCCGACCTGCACCGCCCGCGCTTTCACTTCACCGCACCGACGAACTGGATCAACGATCCCAACGGCGTGTGCTTCCACGCCGGCCGCTACCACCTCTACTACCAGTACAACCCGAACGCCGCGAAGTGGGGCGACATCCACTGGGGCCACGCGAGCAGCGCCGACCTGGTGCACTGGCGCGACGAGCCGATCGCGCTGGCGCCGACGCCGGGTGGCGCGGATGCGGGCGGCTGCTTCTCCGGCAGCTTCGCCCTGGTCGCCGGCCAGCCGACGCTGTACTACACCGGCTACACCGCGCAGCGCCAGGTGCAGTGCGCCGCCACCAGCGATGACCTGCAGCACTGGACACTGCAGCCCGCCCGCACCATCACCACGCCGCCCCCGGGGGTTGGCGTGCAGGACTTCCGCGACCCCTACGTGTTTCGCCACGACGACCGCTGGTACATGGTCGTCGGCGCGTCGCTTCACCACGAGCACGGCCAGTGCCTGCTCTACCGCAGCGACGACGGCGTCGCCTGGGACTACCGTGGCCCGCTCTTCACCTCGCCGAACCTGGCGTTCGGGCGGATGTGGGAGTGTCCGAACTTCTTTCCGCTGGGCGACCGATGGGTGTTGACGGTATCGATCTGGCTGGGCCTCGGCGCGCACTGGTTTGTCGGTCGTTTCGAGAACGAGGTTTTCGTGCCCGAGTCGGACGGGGTGCTCGACCTGGATGCTGGTGCCTTTGCGCACCTGACGATGCGAGGCCCCGATGGCCGCACGCTGCAGTGGGCCTGGATGAACGAACAACGCGAGCAGGCGCGCATCGACGCCGACGGCTGGGCGGGCGCGATGACCGTGCCGCGCGAGCTGTCGCTCGATGCGCGAGGCCGGCTGAACCTGCGCCCGGTGGCCGAACTGGCGGCGCTGCGCGAAGCGCCAGTGGAGGTGGTCACCACCGGTGCCCTGCACGGCGTCGTGACCACGTTTGCCGGTCGCCACCTCGACATCGAGGCGACGTTCACGATCCGTTCGGTCCATGACAGCCAGAAGCTCGGCCTGACGGTGCTGGCCTCGCCCGACGGCAGCGAGGTGACGCGCATCGTCTTCTGGCCCGATGCCCGCCGCCTGTCGATCGAGCGCGCGCGCAGCTCGACCGATGCCCTGGTGCGTCGGCAGGATCTGCACGGGACGCTGGTGCTCGACGAGGGCGAGGCTCTGCACCTGCGCGTGCTGCTCAATGGCAGCGTGCTGGAGGTCTACGCCAATGACCGGCTCGCCCTGGCCACCCGCGTGTACCCCGTCAGCGAGGCGAGCGTGCTGGGGTCGGTGTTTGTCGAAGGCGAGGCAGACGTGGCGCTGCAGGTCTGGTCGATGGGCAGCCTCCACGAAGGGCCGCGCAGCGCGCTGGCACGGCCGCCAGTGACGCTGCCCAGGCCGACCCCGGACTAACGCCCGGTCTCTGCCAGCAGGTTGCGCGCCCGCTCCTCGTGCTGCTCGATCTCTTCGAGCGTGACGCGGATGTCTTCCATCTGCTGTGAAAGCTGGTCGCGGTGCGCCTGCAGGATCGCCAGGAAGGCGTTGAGCTGCTGCGTGGTGTCCGAGGGCGACTCGTACATGTCCACCAGCTGCTTGATCTCCTGCAGGCTCAGGCCGAGCCGCTTGCCGCGCAGCGTGAGCTTGAGCCGGGTGCGGTCGCGGTGGGTGTAGACGCGGTTGCGGCCATCGCGCGCGGGGGTCAGCAGGCCCATGTCCTCGTAGAAGCGGATCGCGCGCGGCGTGATGTCGAACTCCTGCGCCAGCTCGGTGATGGTGTAGGTCACCTGGGAGACATCGCTGGCGTCCGGGGTCGAGCGGTCGAGGGTGGTCATGGATACACTGACGTTGACGTAAACGTTAATCATTGGGTCGGACCCCAGTCTACCCAGTCCGGCCTCTGGAGCAGACATGGCGAACCCGCAGGAACACGAACTCACCTATGTGCTGGGCGACACGCTGCCCGCGGCCGGCCACACGCTGGAGATCGCGCCGGGCGTGCGCTGGCTGCGCATGGGGCTGCCCTTCGCGCTGGACCACATCAACCTCTGGCTGGTGCGCGACGAAGTCGAGGGCCGCCAGGGCTGGACCATCGTCGACTGCGGCATCGCCAACGACGCCACCCGCGCCGCGTGGGAACGCATCTTCGCCGAGGAGCTGGACGGCCTGCCGGTGCTGCGCGTGCTCGTCACCCACATGCACCCGGACCACATCGGCCTGGCGAGCTGGCTGACCGAGCGCTGGAGCACGCCCGAGTGGCCCTGCCGGCTGTGGATCAGCCTGTCGGACTGGAACGCGGCGCGCATGGCGTCGATCTCGACCACCGGCTTCGGCGGTGAGGCGGCGGCGGCCTTCTTCGGCAGCCACGGCGTGACCGATCCGGCGGCGCTCGACAAGGTGCGCCAGCGCGGCAACTACTATTCCAGCATGGTGCCCGCGGTGCCGCAGCAGTTCCGCCGGATGATGGAAGGGCAGCGCCTGACGATGGGCGGCCATGTCTGGACCTGCCACGCCGGCTTCGGCCATGCGCCGGAGCACATCAGCCTGCACTGCGAGGCGCTCGGCGTGCTGATCTCGGGCGACATGGTGCTGCCGCGCATCTCGACCAACATCAGCGTCATCGACATCGAGCCGGAGGCCGATCCGCTGCCGCTCTACCTGGCCTCGGTGGAGCGGATGCGCCGGCTGCCGGCCGACACGCTGGTGCTGCCCTCGCACGGCAAGCCCTTCCGCGGCCTGCACCCCCGCATCCAGCAGCTGCAGGACCACCACACCGACCGCCTCGCCGACGTGATGGCGGCCTGCGCGGTGCGGCCGCATTCGGCCTTCGAGATCCTGCCGGTGCTGTTCAAGCGCGAGCTGGACCTGCACCAGCTCACCTTCGCGATGGGCGAGGCCATCGCCCACCTGCACGCGCTGTGGCTGGACGGCGACCTGCAGCGGGTGCGTCAGGCCGACGGCGTCTGGCGCTTCGCGGCGGCCTGATTAGGCAGTGCAGACGGTGCGGACGGCGCGGCCGATGCGCCGGCTGCGGCCTTGGCCGCCGGCTTCTTGCGCGTCGGCTTCGGCTTGGGGATCTGCACCCCGACCCGATCGACCAGTTCCTGCGCGAAGGCGACGAAGGCCAGTGAGCCCTTGGCGTTCGGGTCGAACACCACGCCGGGCAGGCCGTAGCTCGGTGCCTCCGCCAGCCGCACATTGCGCGGGATGATGGTCTGGAACACCTTCTCGCCGAAGTGCGCCTGCAGTTGCTCGCTGACCTGCTGCTGCAGCGTGATGCGCGGGTCGAACATCACCCGCAGCAGGCCGATGATGCTCAGGTCGCGGTTCATGTTGGCGTGGACCTGCTTGATCGAGTTGACCAGGTCCGACAGCCCTTCGAGCGCGAAGTACTCGCACTGCATCGGCACGATCACGCCATGGGCGCAGGTCAGGCCGTTGAGCGTGAGCAGGCTCAGGGACGGCGGGCAATCGATCAGGACGAAGTCATAGTCGTCCTGCACCTCGGCCAGGGCGGCCTTGAGGCGGCGGTCGCGGTGCTCCAGATTGACCAGCTCCACCTCGGCGCCGGCCAGCTCGCGGTTGGCGCCGAGCACGTCGTAGCCCACCTTCTCCACGGTCTGCCGCGCCTCGCGCACACCCGCAGCACCCAGCAGCACGTCGTAGACCGACAGCTCCAGCGCGCGCTTGTCCAAGCCGGAGCCCATCGTGGCATTGCCTTGCGGGTCCAGGTCGACCAGCAGCACGCGCTGCTGGATGCGCGCCAGTCCGGCGGCCAGGTTGACGCTGGTGGTCGTCTTGCCGACGCCGCCTTTCTGGTTGGCGATGCAGAAGATCTTGGCCATGTGGGGTGCGGGCGCTCGGGCCGTGGGTCGTGTCGAAGGGGAGGTCAGGAGCGTATCAGGCGCAGGCCGAATCCGATCATGCACAGCCCCGCGAACCGCTGAAGGGCCATGCCGACGCGCCGGTGCGCACGCACCTTGGCGGCGATTGCTTCGGCAAACGCGCACAGCGTCAGGCACCACACCGCGGTGATGACCGCGATGGTCACGGCCATCGCCAGGAAGGTGGGAATGCCGCGGTGCGTGGCCGGGTCGATGAAGAAGGGGAAAAAGGCCATGTAGAACACGATGGCCTTCGGGTTCAGCACGGTGATGAGCAGCGCCTGCCGGGCGTAGTGGTGCGGGGCGATCTGCACCGGGCTGGCGGATTCGCCGTCGCGGGCGATGAGCAGCTTCAGGCCGATCCAGCCGAGGTAGGCGGCCCCTGCCCAGCGCACCGCGTCGAACCAGGCCGGATGCGCGTTCAGCAGCGCCGCCACGCCGGCCACCGCCAGCCACAGCAGGATCTGGTCGCCGACGATCAACCCGAGTGTGGCCGCCGCGCCGCCCCGGAAACCGCCCTTGGAGGTCGCGCCCAGCAGCGCGAAGGTGCCCGGCCCCGGCAGCGCCAGGAACACGACGATGGCGGCACAGAAAGCGCCGTAGTCCGCGATGCCGAACATGTCAGCGCACCCGCATCCAGACGATGCAGCGCTCGGCGTTGAGGCCCGGCACCTGCAGCGGTTCCACGTGAAACACCTCGATGTCGCTCGGCAGCGCAGCGATCTCGTCGGCCGGGTGCTGGCCCTTCATCGCCATCCACACGCCGCCCGGTGCCAGCAGCGGGCGCGTGAGCGTCACGATGTCCGGCAGCGAGGCGAAGGCGCGGGCGGTGATCAGCGGCCACTGCGTGTCGGTGATCGCCTCGACGCGGGTGTGGCGCGCCTGCAGATTGGGCAGGCGCAGCTCGGCGGCGACCTGGCGGACGAAGGTGACCTTCTTCTGCACCGTGTCGACGCAGGTGACGGTGATGTTCGGCTGCGTGGCCGCGATGACGACACCGGGCAGGCCGCCGCCGCTGCCGACGTCCAGCACGGTACCCCTCCCGTCATTCCCGCGAACGCGGGAACCCACGTCCTCCAGATGCCGCCGCATCGGCGCGATCACCGCCAGGCTGTCGAGCAGGTGGTGCGTCAGCATCTGCGCCGGGTCGCGCAGCGCGGTCAGGTTGTAGACCTTGTTCCAGCGCGCCAGCAGGTCGAGGTAGCCGAGCAGGCGATCGGCCTGTGCGTCATCGAGGGGGCAACCGAGGGCCGCGGCGCCGGCGATCAGTTCAGGCCGCATGGGCGAACCCCTGCATCCGGTGTTTCTTCAGGTGCACCAGCAGCAGCGAGATTGCCGCCGGCGTCACGCCCGAGATGCGCGACGCCTGTCCCAGCGTTTCCGGCTGGTGGCGCGTGAGCTTCTGGCGCACCTCGATCGACAGCGCCGTGACCTGCGCATAGTCCAGATCCTTCGGCAGCTTCAGGTGCTCGTAGGCGCTGGCGCGCTGCACCTCGTCGTTCTGCTTGTCGATGTAGCCGGCGTACTTGGTGGCGATCTCGACCTGCTCGATCACCGCATCGGCCAGCGTCTCGCCCAGTTCGGCCTGCAGTGTTCCACGTGAAACCACGGCGCCCGGGTTGGCGATGACCAGCAATTCGGCCAGCGTGTCGAAGGTGATGCCGGGGCGGCGCAGCAGGTCGGTCAGGTTGTACTCGTGCTCGATCGCCTTGCCGAGCAGACGCTCGCTGTCCGCCGCCGGCAGCGTGGCGGGCCGGACCCAGGTGCTCTTCAGCCGCTGTGTTTCACGTGAAACCGCGTCGCGCTTGCGGTTGAACGCGTCCCAGCGCGCGTCGTCCACCAGTCCGACGTTGCGGCCGAGTTCGGTCAGGCGCATGTCGGCGTTGTCCTCGCGCAGCTGCAGGCGGAACTCGGCGCGGCTGGTGAACATGCGGTAAGGCTCGGTCACGCCCTTGGTGATCAGGTCGTCGACCAGAACGCCCAGATAGGCCTGGTCGCGGCCGAAGGTGAGGGTGCCCTTGCCCTGGACCTGCAGCGCAGCGTTGGCGCCCGCGTAGAGGCCTTGCGCGGCCGCTTCTTCGTAGCCGGTGGTGCCGTTGATCTGGCCGGCGAAGTACAGCCCGCCGATCGCCTTCGACTCGAAGGTGTTCTTCAGCGCGCGCGGGTCGAAGTAGTCGTACTCGATCGCGTAGCCGGGGCGCAGGATGTAGGCGTTCTCCAGCCCGGCCATCGTGCGCACGGCGGCGAGCTGGATGTCGAAGGGCAGGGAGGTCGAGATGCCGTTCGGGTAAAACTCGTTCGTCGTCAGCCCCTCGGGTTCGAGGAAGATCTGGTGCGAGTCCTTGTCGGCGAAGCGGTTGATCTTGTCCTCGATCGACGGGCAGTAGCGCGGCCCGACCCCTTCGATCACGCCGGTGAACATCGGGCTGCGGTCGAAGCCGGTGCGCAGGATGTCGTGGGTCTGCTGGTTGGTGTGCGTGATCCAGCACGGCACCTGCTGCGGGTGCTGCGCGGCGTGGCCGAGGAAGCTGAACACGGGCACCGGGTCGAGGTCGCCGGGCTGCTCGACGCACTTCGAGAAGTCGATCGAGCGGCCGTCGATGCGCGGCGGCGTGCCGGTCTTCAGGCGCGCCTGCGGCAGCTTGAGTTCCTTCAGCCGCGCCGACAGGCTCACCGCCGGTGGATCGCCCGCGCGGCCGGCCGGGTAGTTGTTCAGGCCGACGTGGACCTTGCCGTCGAGGAAGGTGCCTGCCGTCAGCACCACTGCCGCGGCGCGGAAGCGGATGCCGATCTGCGTCACGGCACCGACCACGCGGTCGCCTTCGACCATCAGGTCGTCCACGGCCTGCTGGAAGATCCACAGGTTCGGCTGGTTCTCCAGGCGGTGGCGGACCGCGGCCTTGTAGAGGATGCGGTCGGCCTGGGCCCGCGTGGCGCGCACGGCCGGGCCCTTGCTCGAATTCAGGATGCGGAACTGGATGCCCGATTCGTCCGTCGCTGCGGCCATCGCACCGCCGAGTGCATCGATTTCCTTGACCAGGTGGCCCTTGCCGATCCCGCCGATCGACGGGTTGCAGCTCATCTGGCCGAGGGTCTCGATGTTGTGGGTGAGCAGCAGCGTGCGGCTGCCCATGCGGGCCGCGGCGAGGGCCGCTTCGGTGCCGGCATGGCCGCCGCCGACGACGATGACGTCAAATGTTTCGGGGTAGAGCATCGGGCGCTCCGAGTGAGGATCGGGGGTGTCCGCACAGGGCGCGCGGACAAACCTCGATTTTAAGTTCGCGGATCAGCCGCGGCGCGCGTACAGCGCGGAGACCGCTTCGGGAACCATGCGACTCAGCGCATCGCGGGCTTCGGACGAGGCGATCATCTCGACCTGCTCCGGCGTCATGCTGTCCGGATCGCCACCCAGCAGGATGATCGGCGCCAGCAGGTCGGCCAGTTCCGGATCGTCGAACATCGCGTTCCAGTGGTCCGGGGTCAGCGCGGCGGCGTGCAGGAAACCGATGCACCACAGCTCCGCGTCCACCACCACATCCGAAGCGTCGTCGCTGCCGGGGATCTCGGCGATGCCGAACAGCGGCTCCAGCGTGTCCGGACCTTCCTTGAGCTGGCGGTCGATCGAGGCGAGGTGGCGCAGCGCGAGCTGCACGACGCGCTTGGTCTGCTTGCCGCTGGCGAAGGGCGAGCTTTCCGGGTCGTCGCTGTTCCACAGGCCGGGCACCCAGACGTCGGCGTCGGGCAGCGTCGGCGTCAGCAGCAGGGCGGTGAGGTAGCCGTCGAGGCTTTCCATGTCCATGACCGACTCGTCCGACGCGGCCGCCAGCAGCAGCTGGTCGAGTTCATCCATCTCCACTTCGGTCAGCGGCGGGTTGTCGAGGGCGGGGTTGTATTGGGGGTGTTTCACGTGGAACAGCGGACGGGCCGCGGCAGATCTGGGAGTCGGCCAGTGTGGCACGATCGGCCCACCATGGAATGCCGTCCCCGCTGCGCCGCCTGCTGTATTGCGCCCTCGATTTCCAGCCCGATTCCCGGGATGCCGAATGGCAAGCCGGCGGGTGTGCCCTGCATCCAGCTCGACGAGGACTTGCGCTGCAAGATCTTCGGCCAGCCCGAACGGCCCGCGGTCTGCGGTGGTCTGCGGCCGGACGAGGACATGTGCGGCGACAGCCGCGAGCAGGCGCTGCGCTGGCTCGGCTACATGGAAGACCTGACGCGGCCGGGCTGAAGTTCCGCCATGCTCCAGGGATCTGCCAGCCCTGTCTACCCGGAGTGTTCCACGTGAAACTGCACATCGCCCCCCGCGCCCCGAACCCGCGCCGCGTCCAGATGTTCCTCGCCGAGAAGGGCGTGTCGGTCGAGACCGTGCCGGTGGCGATCAACACGCAGGAGCACCGCTCGCCGGAGTTCCTGGCCAAGAACCCGGTGTCCCGCGTGCCGGTGCTGGAGCTGGATGACGGCCGCTTCCTGAGCGAGACGCGCGCCATCTGTTCCTGGTTCGAGGGGCGCTATCCCGAGCCGAACCTGATGGGCGTCGATGCCGAAGAACGCGCCTTCATCGAGATGCACGACCGGCGCGCCGAGTTCTACTGCCTGCTGCCGATCGCGAACTGGATCCGCCATGTCCACCCCGGCCTCGCGCCGCTGGAGCAGCCGCAGTTCCCCGAGTACGGCCAGTCGCAAGCCGGGAAGCTGCCGGACCTGCTGCGGGTGTTCGATGTGGAACTGGCGTCGCGGCCGTACTGGGCCGGCGAGCGCTTCACCATCGCCGACATCACCGCCTTCTGCGCGGTCGAGTTCGCGCGCGGGCTGATGAAGTTCCGGCCGAGCGACCTGGGGCTGCTGCACCTGCAGGACTGGCGCGACCGCATCAACGCCCGGCCCAGCGCCAAGGCGGGCATGTGAATCAGAAGGCGCTGGCGTAGCGCTCGAATTCCCACGCCGAGACGTGGCGCGCATAGGCCAGCGCCTCGTCGCGCTTGAGCCGCAGGAACTCGCCGGTCAGCACCGGCCCGAGCGCGCCGCAGACCACCGCATCGGCTTCCAGCGCGTCGAGCGCCTGGTCCAGCGACTGCGGCAGCAGCGCGATGCCGCAGGCGCGGATCTCGGCCAGCGACAGCGCGAAGAGGTCCTCGGTGCAGTCCGGCCCGTGGTCGAGCTGGCGGTCGATGCCGTCGAGCCCGGCGGCGATCAGCGCGGCGGTGGCGAGGTAGGGATTCGCGCTCGCGTCCGGCACGCACCATTCGAAGCGGCCGGGCAGCGTGCGGACCATCGCGGTGCGGTTGTTCGGACCGTGCGCGACGTAGGCGGGCGCCCAGCTCGTGCCTGACAGCGACTCGCCGACGACCAGCCGCTTGTACGAGTTCACCGTCGGCGCCGCCAGCGCGCAGAGCGCCGCGGCGTGGTGCAGCACGCCAGCGATGAAGTGCCGGCCGAGCGCGGAGAGGTTCGCGCCCGGAGGATCGCCCGACTCGGGCTGGAACACGCAGCGCGCGGCGTCGCCTTCGCCAGTCCACAGCGACACGTGGAAATGCAGCCCGCTGCCCGGCTGGTTGGCAAAGGGCTTGGGCATCATCGAGAACACCATGCCGCGCGCCTCGGCCAGCGCGTGCGCGGCGAGCTTGAACAGCACCACGTGGTCGGCGCTCGCCAGCGCTTCGTCGTAGGCGAAGTTGACTTCGTACTGGCCGTGCGCGTCCTCGTGGTCGAGTTGCAGCACGTCGAGCCCGGCGTCGGTCAGCACCTGCCGCAGCGCCTGCAGGAAATCGAGCTGGCGCGGCAGCGACTTCAGGTCGTAGGACGGCTTGTCGAGCCGGTCGCCGTCATCGGCCGGGATCCAGCGGCCATCCGGCGTGTGGCGCAGCAGGAAGAACTCCGGCTCGATGCCGGTGCGCAGCGACCAGCCGCGTGCCGTCAGCCGGCCGATCCTTGGCGGTGCCGTGCAGGTCGGTGAACTGGACGAGCAGGGTGTGGACGCCCTGGGCGTGCAGGCGGGTGCGCAGATCGTCGGGCAGTGGTGTGGTGGGCATGGCGGCGGCAGGATGAAGCAAGGCGTGGGGAGAAACCTGGGGGCAGCGTTCAGCGGCGGTCGTTCCACCAGTGCGTTGGCGGGTGGCCCAGTCGCTGCGTGAACACCCGCGTCAGCGCCGCCGGCGAGGTGTAGCCGACGGCTTCGGCCACCTCCTTCACGGCCCGGCCCTGCGCCAGCAGTGTGCGCGCCAGACGCAGCCGCCAGCCCGTCAGGTAGTCGCCCGGCGGGACTCCGACCGCTGCCCGGAACTGCGTCGCCAGGGCCGTGCGCGACAGGCCGGCCTCGGTCGCCAGGGACTCCAGCGTCCAGGGGTGTTCGGGGCGGGCGTGCATGGCGTCCAGCACACGCCGCAGCCGGTCGTCCGACAGCGCGCCGAGCAGGCCGACGCGCCCGCGTGCGCCCTCCACGGTCCGCCGCAGGGCTTGCAGCAGCAGCACCTCGGCGAGCCGCGCCAGCACCTCGCCATGGGCGCAGCCTGCAGCTTCGTATTCGTTGACCAGCAGCGTCCAGGTTGCCGCCATCGGGCCGGTCATCTCGCGCCGTGGCAGCACCAGCACCGGCGGCAGCGCGTCGATCAGCGGGTTCAGCGCCGGATCGCCAAAGTGCACCGGCGCGCTCAGCAGCGTGGTGCCCTGGTCGCTCAGCGGGCGCAGCGTGTGCGCGAGCGGCGCGGGCAGCCAGACCAGCGCCGGCTGAAGCCACTGGTGGCGTCCCACGGCGGGTTGTGTATCGCCTACGCCTTCGAGCTGCACCGGCCCGCGCAGCAGCAGGTGCAGCCAGCCGGGCTGGGCGGGGAGGGTGGTGTCAGGGAAGACCGACTTCGGCAGTGGTGTCGGGCGGATCGGGGCGATGTGCAGGGCGAAGCGCTGGAGCAGCGTGGTCAGGCGGTCATTCATCCCCCTATTTTCCGTGGAATGGCGGGACGATCAGCAAGCCTTCAGTCGATCAAGATTGCCAATCGTCCAGAAGACTGCGATTGTCTCTATTTGGAGACTCACTGGGTTAATTTGTAATAAATTGAAACCAAATCAGCGGCCCGACGGCCACCGGATCACGCCTGTGGACAACCCGGTGCCGAGCAGCACGACCGCCCCGCCCAGCAGCATCGACCCCGTCACCGATTCGCCCAGGAACAGCGCGCCCCAGAGCGTGCCGAACACCGGCACGAGGAAGGTCACCGTCACCGCGCGCGAGGCGCCGACGCGCTCGATCAGCCTGAAGAACAGCACATAGGCGATGGCCGTGCAGCCGATGCCGAGCACCGCCGCCGCGGCCCAGGCGAGTGGCGCCGGGTTGTGCGCCGGCCAGGCCCACAGCGCGAACGGTGTCAGCGCCACCGCCGAGACGATCTGCGAGCCGGCGGCGTTGACCATGGGGGGCACGCCGGTCAGGTAGCGCTTGGTGAAGTTCGCGGCGAAGCCGTAGCACAGCGTCGCGCCGACCATCGCCAGCAGCGCCCAGCCGGAGCCGCCCGGCTTGAAATCCGCCTTGTCCGCCGCCAGCAGCACGACGCCGGCCATGCCGATCACCAGTCCGGCCACACGCCCCGCGCCGAGCCGGTCGCGCAGCCAGACGGCGCCGATCAGCGCGGTCATGATCGGCACGGCGGCATTCAGGATCGACGCCAATCCTGCCGTGATCGACAACGTTGCCCAGGCGATGAGCACAAATGGGATCGCGCTGTTGAACAGGCCCATGACCGTCACCACGCCGATCCGTTCGCGCAGCGCGCCCACCTGACCCCGCAAGACCAGCACCGGCAGCAGGCAGGCGGTGGCGATGGCCACCCGCAGCCACATCAGCGGCAGGGCCCCGAAGGCCGGCGCGGCATAGCGCATGAATAGGAAGGAGCCGCCCCACAGCGCAGCGAGCAGGACCAGATCGGCGAGGTCACGGGGTTTCAAGCGGTGCTCCGGATTCGAAAGCCAGCAGTGTGCGCTTGCGGTCCAGGCCGCCCGCGTAGCCGGTGAGGGCGCCACCGCGGCCGACGAGGCGGTGGCAGGGCACGATGATCGACAGCGGATTGCGGCCCGTCGCCGCGCCCACGGCGCGCGACGCGGCGGGGCGCCCGAGCGCGGCGGCGACCTCGCCATACGTACGGGTGGCGCCGTAGCCGATGCGGGCCAGTTCGGCCCAGACCGCCTGCTGGAAGGGCGTGCCGTCGGGGGTCAGCGGCAGGTGGAAGGCGTGGCGGCGGCCGGCGTACCAGTCGCTCAGTTGCGTGGCGGCTTCCTGCAGCAGCGGGTGCTCGTCATCGCGTTGCCAGTCGGGCGCTGGGCCGTCGAAATGGCGTTGCCCGACGAACCACGCGCCGCGCATTCCGGCCCCGGAACAGGCCAGGACCATGGTCTGGAGGGGCGTTGACAGTTCAGACCAGAATGTGCTTGACGGCATGGTGGACTCCCAAGCGGCCGACCGATCGGCCACCGAAGGGATTATCCACAGCCTGCGCGGGACGACTCGCCGCTTCCGGACCTGATGTTTCCATTGCGGCCGCGCAAGTTATGCACAGCTTGTCAACAGATGGACGGGGCTACCGGACGCGCCGGTTCCGGGTTTTCCACAGGGCCACGAGTTCGACGCAGCCCCACAGCACCGTGCTGCCCAGCGCGAGGGCGGGGTGGGTGATCCAGCGTTGGAGGGGACGGTTCATGGCCCGATGGTCGCGGGCTTCCGTGACAGGCGTGCGTCGGGATGGTGACGGCGGGGCGGCTTGTCACATGGCGGGCGTATGCTTTTTGGCTTTGCCGATCGGACCCGGGTGCGCGACGTGACATCGGAAAAACCCGAACAATTCCCCGCAGACTTGCCCGAACTTCTGGAGCTGGAGCAGCTCGTCGCCGACACCAAGGGGCGGGCGACCGCGCGGGTGGTCTGCACGGTCGCTGCGGGCGGGCGGCACTTCCCGGTCCACGCGATCACGCTGGGCAGCGACGACCCGGCCGTGCCGGCGATCGGCCTGTTCGGCGGCGTGCACGGGCTGGAGCGCATCGGCGCCGAGGTGGTGATGGCCTACCTGCGCAGCCTCGTGCGGCGCCTGTCCTGGGACCGCGTGCTGCAGCAGCAGCTGGAGATGGTGCGGCTGGTGTTCATGCCGCTGGTCAACCCGGGCGGGCTGTGGCTGGGCACACGCGCCAACCCGGCCGGCGTCGACCTGATGCGCAACGCCCCGCAGGACGCCAGCGACCGCGTGCCCTTCCTGATCGGCGGCCAGCGGCTGAGCGCCTCGCTGCCCTGGTTCCGCGGCCGGCGCGGCGCCCCCATGGAGGCCGAGAGCCGCGCGCTGTGCGAGGTGGTCGAATCGGAACTGCTGGGGCGGGCGTTCAGCCTGGCGGTGGATTGCCACTCGGGCTTCGGCGTGCACGACCGCATCTGGTTCCCCTATGCCCACACGCGCGAACCCATCGAGCACCTGCCCGAGCTGCACGCACTCAAGCACCTGCTCGACCAGAGCCAGCTCCACCACCCCTACGTCTTCGAGCCGCAGAGCCGCCAGTACCTCGCGCACGGCGACCTCTGGGATCACCTCTACGGGCGTGCGCTGGCGCTGCCGGGCGAGCGGGTGTTCCTGCCGCTGACGCTGGAGATGGGCTCGTGGCTGTGGGTCAAGAAGAACCCGCGCCAGCTCTTCTCGCGCCACGGCATCTTCAATCCGCTGATCGCGCACCGCCAGCAGCGTGTGCTGCGGCGGCACATCGTCTGGCTCGACTTCCTGACGCGCGCTGTCTGCAGCCACGCGCACTGGCTACCGGTGGGCGAGGCGCGCGAGGTGCACCGCGCCGAGGCGCTGGCGCACTGGTACGGCGCCAAGGGGCCGGCATGAGCGCGCCGGTCTGGCTGCTGCTGCGCGGCCTGACCCGCGACGGCCGGCACTGGGGCGACGTGCCGCAGCGGCTGGCCAAGGCGCTGCCGCCAGGCGCGCAGGTGGTCTGCATCGACCTGCCGGGCAATGGCGCGCTGCACCACCTGCGCAGCGCATCGTCGGTGGCTGGGCTGGTCGCGCAGGCGCGGGCCCAGGTGGCCGAACGCGGGCTGGCCGGGCGCCCGGTGCATCTGCTGGCGATGTCGCTGGGCGCGATGGTGGCGGCGGCCTGGGCCGCCGCGCATCCGGACGAGATCGCCGGGGCCGTGCTGGTCAACACCAGCCTGCGGCCGTTCAGCCCGTTCTGGCAGCGGCTGCGGCCCCGCGCCTGGGCGCCGCTGCTGGACTGTCTGTGGCCGGGCACGTCGGCCGAGGGCTGGGAACGCTGCATCCTCGGCCTGACCAGCCAGCTCGCGGCACACCAACCCGAGGCGCCCGCGCTGCTGCGGCAGTGGACGGACTGGCGGCGGTCGCACCCGGTGTCGCGCGCCAATGCGCTGCGCCAGTTGCTCGCCGCGATGCGCTACCGTGCCCCGCACCGGGCGCCGCCGGTCCCGCTGCTGCTGCTCAACGGCGCTGCGGACGGGCTGGTGCATCCCGCGTGTTCGCAGGCGGTGGCGCGGGCCTGGAATCTGCCACTGGCCGTGCACCCGGACGCGGGCCACGACTTGCCGCTCGACGATCCGGACTGGGTGGTGGCGCAGGTGGTGGCCTGGCGCGCTGGCGTCAGGTGATCGCCGCGATGGCCGCCGCCGCCGAGGCACCACGCCACAGGTGCAGCGTCGCGTAGCTGCGCCACGGCCGCCACGCTTGCGCGAGCACATCGGCCTGGGCGCGGGTGACACCGCCCAGCGCCTTGCAGAGCACGACATCGCCGCTCGGCCACGCGTCCGGCCAGCCCAGCGCACGCAGCGCGATGTACTGCGCCGTCCACGGGCCGATGCCGGGGAGGGCCTGCAGGCGGGCGAGTGTCGCGTCGAGGTCGGTGCAGGGACCGAGGTCGAGCGCGCCCGAGGCCACGGCGCGGGCCAGCGCCACCAGCGCCGCGGCCCGGCTGCGCACGATGCCGAGGTCGGCGAGCGCGGCCGGATCGAGGGCAGCGAGCCGCTCGGGCGGGGGAAAGAGGTGGTGCAGCGCGGCGAAGGGCGTCGGGCTTGCGTCGCCGAAGGCCTCGACCAGGCGACCGGCGAGCGTGTGCGCCGCCTTCACGCTGATCTGCTGCCCCAGCACGGCCCGCACCGCGACCTCGAAGCCATCCACCGCCCCCGGCACGCGCAGACCGGGCGCACCGGCCGCCAGCGGGCCGAGGCCCTGCGCGACGGCCAGCGGATCGCAGCCCAGGTCACACAGCCGCCCGACCCCCGCGAGCACCGCCGGCAAGGCCCGCTGCAGACCCGGTGACACCGTCAGCGCCACCGCGTGGCGGGTGGCCGGGGCCAGCGTGATCGACAGCCAGCCGGTCGGCGCCGTGTCGCCGCTGCCCAGCCGCAGCGTGCGGCGGTACAGGCCGGTGGAGGTGGCGTCGTCGGCGTCGGCCGGGATCACCTCCTCGACGCCGCGGACGCAGCGCGCGGCCAGAAAGTCGAGCAGTCCCGCCCAGTCGAACGGCGGCCGGAAGCCCAGCTCGAAGCGCAGGCCACCCTGCGGATCTGCGGCCTGCGGGTCGGACGCGCGGCGCATCGTGCTCGGCGTCAGCCCGTAGCGGCTGCGGAACAGCGTGTTGAAGCGCCGCAGGCTGCCGAAGCCCGCGGCCATCGCGACCTCGGTGACCGGCAGCGCCGTGTCCGCCAGCAACCGCTTGGCCAGCAGCAGGCGCTGGGTCTGGGCGTAGTCGATCGGGCTGACGCCGAACGCGGCGCCGAAGACGCGGCGCAGGTGGCGGTCGGTGATGCCCAGTTGCGCGGCGAGGCTGGCCAGCCCCGCGTCGTCGAGCGCCCCGGCCTCGATGCGCCGCGCAGCCGCCCACGCCAGGCGGGACGGTGCGTCGATCGACGACAGCCCCGGCGCCAGCTCCGGCCGGCAGCGCAGGCAGGGACGGAAGCCGCCCGCTTCGGCCGCGGCAGCGTGCGGAAAGAAGCGGCAGTGGTCCGCCTTCGGGGTGCGCACGCTGCAGACCGGGCGGCAGTAGATGCCGGTCGAGGTCACGCCGACCAGGAAGCGCCCGTCGAAGCGGCGGTCGCGGGCGACGAAGGCGGCGTAGAGCGCGGTGGGATCGGTGGTCAGCACCGGGACGATTATCGACAGCGGATGGACCATGACACGCCGTTTTCGGACCTGGAGTTCCCGGCGACTCCCGCATGGCGCAGAGAGGGGCGCCGCGTCAATTTGTAACTGAATGCCCCCTGATTCAAGGGGTGCCGGTGCGCAAGAGATTACTGGATCCAGTCGATGCGACGGCCATCAGCGACGGGCTGCCACCCGCCGGACTGGCCTCTTCATTTTCCAGATCAGGAAAAAAACGGCGCCATATCAAATACTTGGTACTTATAGGTACAAGCGAACTCTTCTTGGGTGTCCGGATGATTTTTCCGAATGCAGATCCGCGTGTGCTGACCACCGTATTTGATAATTGCAACGTATCGACACAAACGCCAGTGGTCACCGGTCGGGTGTGCGTATCCAATGTTTCCAGAACTGGCGGTTCCTGGTCGATTGTTCGGAGGGAGAAATGGTGGGTCCATCAAAAAAAGTATTGCTGCTGGAATTGAATGAAATCAACTGGCGGGTGATCGATCGCCTGATCGAGCAGCGTGGCAAGGCATTTTTGCCAAATTTCGAGAAACTGCGGACAGAGGGGGCCTGGGCGGTGCAGTCTGCGGTGGAGCGCTCTCCGCTGCTGGATCCCTGGATTACCTGGGTGACCTTGCACACGGGAGTATCTCCGGCGGTGCACGGGGCGTCGGTGCTGGAGCAATCCTCGGATTCCATCAGCGCCCCGCGCACCTGGCACTATGCCGCCGAGGCCGGGCGCAAGGTGGGGGTATTCGGGAGTATCAGCTCCTACCCGCCGCCGCCGGTCCACGGGTTTGTCGTGCCCGGCCCGTTTGCCCCGGGCAACGAGACCCATCCGCCGCGGCTGGCGCCCGTACAGGCTGTGAACCGGCGCTACACCCAGGTCCACAACAAGACAACGCGAGCGCCTACTCTCGCTGAAAACGCCGGAACGGCGGCTGCGCTGATCGGCATGGGCCTGAGCCTGGGCACGATGGCCCATGTCGCGACCCAGCTGGTGCGCGAGCGGCTGCAGTCGGGCCAGCGGTGGCGCCGGGTGTGTCTGCAGCCGCGCCTCAATTTCGACATTTTCGCGGCGCTGTACCGCAAGGAGCGCCCGGACTTCGCCACCTGGCACAGCAACCACGCCGCGCATTTCATGCACCATTACTGGCGTGCCTGGGACGACGCGGTATTTCCCGTCAAATCGTCGCCGAAGGAACGCAAGGACTATGGCGAGGCTGTGCCGGAAGGCTACCGGCTGTGTGATGAACTGATTGGCCGGGCGATGCAGTTGCTGGCGCCGGATACCGTGCTGGTGGTGGCGTCGAGCATGGGCCAGCAGCCCTATATCAGCGATGTGTACCGCGCGGGCAAGGTCATCGTGCGCGTCCGGGACATGGACGCGCTGCTGGCGGTGGTCGGGCGCGAGGGTATTTCCGAGGTGGTGCCCACGATGGTGCCGCAGTGGAATTTGCGCGTTGAGGATCCGGTGCGCCGCCTGGCGGTGAAAACGGCCTTCGAAACGGCCTATCGCGTTCGTGGGGAGGACCAGGCCGAACAGCGCGAAGCCTCGTTCGTGGTGCAGGAAACAGAATCCATCCTGACCGTGACACCGCTGGGCCTGACGCAGGACGGGCGGGATTGGCGCTACTGTTTCCCGCAGGCGGCCGGGGCCGATCCGACGGGGTATCCGATCGAGTCGCTGATGGCGATCGACGCGCCCACGGTCAAGCAGGGCATGCACCACATCGACGGGCTGCTGGCGTTCTACGGCGCCGGGGTGCGCAGTGGGGTGCGGCTGCCGGATTGCACCAACCTCGATGTGGCGCCGACCCTGCTGGCGCTGATGGACGTGCCGGTGCCGGCGGTGATGGAAGGCCAGGTGCTGGGCTGCACCGAAGCTTTCGCGGCCCGCGCCCGGCTGGCTGCACAAGCGAAGCCGGCGCCGCTACCGATCGCGGCCTGAGCCACGGCGCCTGGCGCGGCTGCGGTCAGCGCGCGGGCATCGCCGGTCGCACCCAGCCGACCAGCAGGCCCGCCGCCAGCAGCGCGCAGCAGCCCGAAAACGCAAACGCCGCGCCCGGCCCCGCCGACTGGTAGAGGGCCCCGAACACGACCGAGGCCGGCAGCAGCATCAGCCCCGCGGTCAGGTTGAACCAGCCGAAGGCGGTGCCCTGGCCGTCCGCGGGCGCGAGGTCGGCGACCAGCGCCTTCTCCACGCCCTCGGTGGCGGCGAGGAAGACGCCGTAGGCCGCGAAGACCGCGAACAGGCCCGGCCCCGCGTGTGTCAGCAGGCCCAGCGCGGCATAGACACCGGCGTAGGCGAGGTAGCCGCCCAGCAGCAGCCGCATCCGGCCGAAGCGGTCGGACAGCGCCGACAGCGGTGTCGACAGCACCATCGCCACGGCCGACACCCCCGCCCACAGCAGCGGCACCTGCGCCTGCGGCAGGCCGAGTTCCCGCGCGCGCAGCAGCAGGAACATGTTCGACGAATTGCCCAGCGTGAACAGCGCGACCACCACCAGATAGCGCCGCAAGGCGGGTGGCATGTCGCGCAGCCGCCAGTCGAAGGGTTTGCGGTTGGCGACTGGCCGTTGTGCTGGCTCCTGGAGGCCGAGCGCCAAGGCCAGGCAGAGCACCGCCGGCACGATCGACCACACGAACACGTCCTTCAGCGCCACGCCGGAGGCCAGCAGCGCGGCGGCCAGCAGCGGCCCGATGACGGCGCCGGCGTTGTCCATCGCCCGGTGCAGCCCGAAGGCCAGGCCGCGCCGCTCCGGCCCGACACTCGCGGCCAGCAGCGCGTCGCGCGGCGAGGTGCGCATGCCCTTGCCGACCCGGTCGGCGAAGCGCAGCAGCAGCAGCCCCGGCCAGCTCGTCACCAGCGCCACCAGCGGCCGCCCGACGCCGGCCAGCCCGTAGCCGAACACGATCCACGGCTTGGCGCGCTGCGTGCGGTCGACCACCGCGCCCGAGAACAGCTTGAGCAGGCTGGCGGTCGCCTCGGCGATGCCCTCGATCAGGCCCAGCGTGCGCGGCCCGGCCATCAGCACCGACGACAGGTAGAGCGGGATCAGCGGATACAGCATCTCGGAGGCCGAATCGTTGACCAGACTGATGAGTCCGATCAGCCAGACGGTGCGGGGCAGGGCGCGCAGGGAGGTCCACATGCGGGTCACGGTAGCATGGGTGCCCCCCATTCCGGAGCCTGCACATGACCGCATCGACCTCGCGTTTCCGCATTGCCGTGATGCCCGGCGACGGCATTGGCCAGGAGGTGATGCCGGAAGGGCTGCGCGTGCTCGACGCCGCGGCGCAGCGCTTCGGCCTCACGCTCGACACCACGCCCATCGCCTGGGCGAGCTGCGACTGGTACACGCGCACCGGCGAGATGATGCCCAGCGACTGGAAGCAGCAGCTCGACGGCCACGACGCGATCTATTTCGGCGCGGTCGGCTGGCCGGCGACGGTGCCGGACCACATCTCGCTGTGGGGCTCGCTGCTGAAGTTCCGCCGCGAGTTCGACCAGTACATCAACCTGCGCCCGGTGCGGCTGTTCGAGGGCGTGCCGTGCCCGCTGGCGAACCGCAAGCCCGGTGACATCGACTTCTACGTCGTGCGCGAGAACACCGAGGGCGAATACACCAACATCGGCGGCGTGATGTGGCCGGGCACCGAGCAGGAGGTGGTGCTGCAGCAGAACGTGTTTTCCCGCCGCGGCGCGGACCGCGTGCTGAAGTACGCCTTCGACCTCGCCCAGTCGCGCGCCCGCAAGAAGGTGACCGTGGCGACCAAGAGCAACGGCATCGCGGTGAGCATGCCGTGGTGGGACGGCCGCGCCGACGCGATGGCCGCCGCCTACCCGGAGATCGCGGTGGACAAGCAGCACATCGACATCCTCTGCGCCCGCTTCGTGCTGCAGCCGGACCGGTTTGACGTGGTGGTCGCCTCCAACCGGTTCGGCGACATCCTGAGCGACCTCGGCCCCGCCTGCACCGGCACGATCGGGCTGGCACCGTCGGCCAACCTCGATCCGGAGCGGCGTTTTCCGTCGCTGTTCGAGCCGGTGCATGGCTCGGCGCCGGACATCTTCGGCAAGAACATCGCCAACCCGGTCGCGATGATCTGGTCGGGCGCGCTGATGCTGGATTTCCTGAGCCACAGCCAGGGCGCTGGCCGCGCCGCGCACGACGCGATCGTGCGCGCCATCGAGGACGTGATCCGCAGCGGCCCGCGCACGCCCGACCTCGGCGGCACGGCCAGCACGACCGAGATGGGCGAGGCGATCGCGGCGGCGGTGCTGAACGGCTGACGGCTGGCGACTGACCTCAGCGGCGCAGGGTCGCCCGCAGCGCCACGTCCAGCGGCGTGTGCGGCAGCGGCCCGAGCGCGGCCTCCATCACCCGCCCGTCCAGCGCCTGTGGCACCTCCCACAGGTACGCCATCTCCGCCAGCTCGCGCCAGATCGGCACCACCCAGCCGCCGATTCGGATCACGCCCCATGGCAGCCCGCCGCGCTGCAGCGGCCCGGCCGGCGCGAGGCCGAGTTCGTGGGCGAGGCGTTCGATCGTGTCCAGCAGCACGGCGCCCGTCACGTCGTGGCTGCGGTGGTGCCAGCAGCGGAACGCCGGACCTTCCGCCGACCGCGCCGCTGCGGCGACAAACGCCTGCGCCAGATCGGGCAGGTAGGTCCACGCATGGACCCGGTCGGTCGGCCCCGGATAGACGAGCTTGCCCTTGGTCAGCGACTTGATGATCGCCTGGTCGAGCCATGTCCCGGAGCCGCTGCCGAAGAAGTCCCCGGCGCGGATCACGATGCTGCGCAGTTGACCGCTGGCGGCGCGTTGCTGCAGCTCGGCTTCCAGTGCGATGCGCAGTCGTCCCTTGCGGCCCGTGGCGGTCTGCGGCGTGTCTTCGCTCAGCACGGCGGGCATGTCCGCACCGAAGTTGTAGACGTTGCCCGGCAGCATGAAGACGGCGCCCAGCCGCTCCGCCACGGCCATGCCCTGGCGCGCCATCGGCAGCAGGTCGGTCGGCCAGCGGGTGTAGACCGGGTTGACGGCGTAGACCACGGCGCGCGCACCGGTCGCCGCGGCGGCCAGCGCGGCGGTGTCCGACAGGTCGATCGTCACCGCTTGCGCACCCGCTGGCAGCGCGGCGGGCGGGCGGCGCACCTGCGCCAGCACCTGCCAGCCAGCGGCGGCAAACGCCTGGGTCGCCGCGGCGCCGAAGCGGCCGTTGGCACCGAGGATCAGGATGCGGGGGGCGGAGGAGACGGTCATGGTGGATCCGAAAGGAGGTGGAATGCCTTCAGTCTGGCGGCCCGTCACCCATCCGAAAATCGACGAGGATGGCAAGCCAGCTATACAGTTCCGCATGACCGATCCCCTCGCCAGCTTCGACTGGACCCTCGTGCGCAGCTTCCTGGCGGTGCTCGACGCCGGCAGCCTGATGGGCGCCGCCCGCCGCCTTGGCGCGCAGCAACCCACGCTGTCGCGCCACATCGCCGAGCTGGAGGCGCAGTTGAAAACGCCGCTGTTCGAGCGCACTGGCCGCGGCGTCGTGCCCACCGCGGCGGCGCTGGCGATCGCGGATGCGGCGCGCGAGATGGCCGAGGGCGCGCAGTCGCTGTCGCGCGCGCTCGCCCGCAACCGTGAAACCACCGTCGGCACCGTGCGCGTGACCACCAGCCAAGTCGCGGCGGCGTGGCTGCTGCCGCCGGTGCTCAGCGCCTTGCAGGTGGCCGAGCCGGGCGTGCAGGTCGAGCTGGTCGTCTCCAACGAGGTGACGAACCTGCTGCGCCGCGAGGCCGACATCGCCGTGCGCATGGTGCGTCCGGCGCAGGCGTCGCTGCTGGCGCGCAAGCTGGCCGATCTGCCGATCGTCGCCTGCGCGCACCGCGACTACCTGGCGCGGGCCGGCACGCCGCGCGAGCCGATGGAGCTGCTGCAGCACCGCCTGGTCGGCTTCGACCGCGACGACGCCATCCTGCGCGGCTTCGGGCAGATGGGCCTGCCGGTCACGCCCGCGCACTTCGTTCTGCGCACCGACGACCAGATCGCCAACGGCCAGCTCATCGCCGCGGGGGCGGGCATTGGTTTTGCGGCGGCGTATGCGCTGCGGCACTGGCCGGGCGTGGTGCCGGTGCTGCCGCAGCTGGGGATTCCGGCCATGCCGTGCTGGCTGGCCGTGCACCGCGAGGTGCACGGCAGCCGGCTGGTGCGGCGGGTGTGGGATTTCCTGGCGGAGGCGATTCCCCGCGAAGTGGGCTGGGAATCGCCCGAGCCGTTCACGCCTTCTTGAGGAAACAGGCCTTCAGCATGAAGCTGCCGGCGTCATCCCGCTGACACGGCCCCGACACAGGCCCGTCACCGGCGTGGGGGAAGGTATGCGTTTCTTCACATTCCTTTTCACCCCCACCGGGAGCGAGCGCCATGGCCACCTTGTCCAACCGAACGATGACGCGCTGGAGCGCCGTGGCACTGGCCTGCGCCGCACTGCTGGCCGCCTGCGGTGGCGGCGATGACAGCCCCACCACGGCCGGCCCGCTGGCGCTGAAGACGCTGGACGGCACGGCGCCGGTGGTCGTGGCGCACCGTGGCGCCTCCGGCTACCTGCCCGAACACACGCTGGAGGCCTACACGCTGGCGATCGACCTCGGCGCCGACGTGGTCGAGCCGGACCTGATCGCCACCAAGGACGGCGTGCTCATCGCCCGCCACGACCCCAACCTCGACTACAGCACCAACGTCGCCAGCCTCCCCCAGTTCGCCGCCCGCAAGAAGACCACGCAGGTTGACGGCGAGACGCAGACCGGCTGGTTCGCCAGCGACTTCACGCTGGCCGAGATCAAGACCCTGGGCGCGATCACCACCGATGCGGAGCGCGCGACGGTCTACAACGGCGTCTTCAAGGTCGTGACCTTCCAGGAAATCATCGACCTCGTGAAGGCCAAGTCGGCCGCCAAGGGCCGCACGATCGCCGTCTACCCGGAAACCAAGAACCCGACCTACCACCGCGCCCTCGGCCTGCCACTGGAAGAGACGCTGATCGCCCAGCTCACGGCGGCCGGCTGGAACAGCAAGACCGCGCCTGTCTATGTGCAGAGCTTCGAGCCGAGCAGCCTGAAGACCCTGCGCAGCAAGGGCCTGAACACGCGCCTGATCCAGCTCATCGATGCCGACGACGTGGACCTGAAGACCGGCGCGCTGACCTTCGCCGCGCCCTACGACCGCCCGTACGACTGGTTCAAGGCCGGCGACACGCGGCTGTTCAGCGCGATGGTCACGCCCGCCGGGCTGGCCGAGATCAAGACCTACGCCGACGGCATCGGCCCGTGGAAGCCCTACATCGTGCCGGTCAAGGGCACGCTGGACGCGAGCGGCGCCGTCAAGGACCTGAACGGCGACGGCAAGGTCAACTGGGCCGACGCCACCACGCAGACCCCGACGACGCTGATCGCCGACGCGCACAAGGCGGGCCTGTTCGTGCACGCCTACACCTTCCGCAACGAGCAGCGCCGCCTGGCCTACGACTACAAGGGCGATCCGAAGGCCGAGTACCTGCAGTTCTACCGGCTGGGTCTGGACGGCCTGTTCTCCGACTTCGCCGACACCGCCATCGCCGCCCGCCGCGATTACCTGACCGAAATGGGACGCTGAACATGTCGCAACGCACCCCCCTGTTTGCCCTCACCGCCTTGGCACTTCTGGCGATGACGGCCTGTGGCACCGACGAGCCGCTCGGCACGCCGGCCGCCTCGACCACGCCGTTCACGGTGAAGATCGTCGGCTTCAACGACTACCACGGCACGCTGCAATCGCCGGGCACCTTCGGCACCAACACGACCGTGCCGACCGCCAGCCGCCCCGCGGTCGGTGGCGCCGACTACCTCGCCGGCCACGTCGCCAAGCTCAAGGCCCAGAACGCGCTGAACGTCGTTGTCGGTGCGGGGGACTTCATCGGCGCCACCCCGCTGATCTCGTCGCTGTTCCACGACGAGCCGGCCATCGAGACGCTCAACCGCATCGGCCTGGAGTTCAACGCCGTCGGCAACCACGAGTTCGACCACGGCTCGGCCGAGCTGCTGCGCCTGCAGAACGGCGGCTGCAAGGTCGTCGCCGGTGCCGCCGATCCGAACAGCTGCAAGGGTCTGACTGCGGGTACGCCGGTGCCGTTCGAGGGCGCGAAGTTCAAGTGGCTGTCGGCCAATGTGCTGAACACTGCCACCGGCAAGCCGCTGCTGCCCGCCTATGGCATCAAGACCTTCAACGGCGTCAAGGTGGCCTTCATCGGCATGACGCTGCAGGCCACGCCCACCATCGTCACGCCGACCGGCGTCGCCGGCCTGAGCTTCAAGGACGAGGCGGCCACCGTCAACGCGCTCATCCCCGAGCTGCGCGCGCAGGGCGTCGAGTCCATCGTCGTGCTGGTCCACCAGGGCGGCTTCCAGAGCGCCACCAGCCTGTCCGACATCAACGGCTGCGACGGCGACCTCGCCGGCTCGGACATCGCCACCATCATCAAGCAGCTCGACAACGCCGTCGACCTCGTCATTAGCGGCCACACCCACGCCGCCTACAACTGCTCGGCGGGCACCGTCGACGTCACCAGCACCGCGGGCGTCGTGTCCACCAAGGCCCGCACCACTGGGCTGGCCAATGCCACCGGCCGCCTCGTGCCGGTCACCAGCGCCAGCTCGTTCGGCCGTGTGCTGAGCGACATCGACGTGACCATCGACCCGACCACGCGCGACATCACCGCCGTCCAGGCCACCAACCGCCTGGTCGACCGCACCGACACGACGGTCACGCCCGACAGCGTCGTGCAGGCCATCGTCAAGGCCTACAACGACCTGGTCTCGCCGCTGGCGAACAAGGTGATCGGCGCGATCAAGGCCGAGCTGCCGGCGACCGCGGCGGACGCCGCCTGCAACATGCCCGCCGGCGAGCTGATCGCCGACGCCCAGCTCGCCGCCACGGCGCCGGCCGGTTTCGGCGACGCGGTGATCGCGTTCATGAACCGCGGCGGCGTGCGCAGCCCGGGCTTCACCTTCGCGTCGAGCACGGCGGGCGAGGGCGATGGCAACGTCACCTACGGCGAAGCCTTCACCACGCAGCCCTTCGGCAACAGCCTCGTCACGCTGACGCTGACGGCACAGGACCTGAAGAACGTGCTGGAGCAGCAGTTCGCGGGCTGCCGTGGCCAGGCCGCAGCGGCGACGCGGATCATGGTCCCGTCGAACGGCTTCAAGTACACCTGGGACGGCGCCAAGGCCTGTGACGCCCGCATCAGCAACGTCACGCTGACCCGTGGCAGCGCCACCGAGACGATCGTGGATGCGGCCGGCACGGTGCTCGCACCGACCAAGACCTACCGCGTCACCGTCAACAACTTCATGGCCACCGGCGGCGACGGGTTCACGACCTTCCTGAACGGCAAGCTGGCCCTTGGCGGCGCGCAGGACATCGACGCACTGACGGCGTTCATGGCTGGCTACAAGGCGCCGGCGGCCGCCTACGCCCGCGGCACCAGCGCGAACGACCTGGGCACGGCACGTGTCCTGCGCACGGGCGGCACGTCCTGCCCGACCGGCGCCGCGGTCAATCCGTGAGGCGACGCGCTGGTCACTGGGCCATGGCCGGTGCCTTGACCGGGCTGCTGATGGTCCCGTCGCCGGCGCGCGCCGCCACGGACGCGCCCGCCGACCGCGCCACCTTGCTCGCCGAGGGCGAGGCGGCGCTGGCGCAGGGGCGGGTGGACCAGGCGCTGCGGCGCTTCGAGCGCGCCGCAGCACTGGCACACGCCCCCGACACCGAGCTGGCGCTGGTGCGCACCTACCTGCAGGCCGGTGACTACCGGCAGGCTAGCGCCTTCAGCGCCCACACGGCGGGAGCCCACCGGCAGGTGGTGGAAGGCGCGGTGCTCTACGCCGGGCTGCTGGCGATCGGTGGTCAGCAACAGGCCGCGTACCGCCTGCTCGACGAGGCTGGCGGGCGTTTTCCGTCCTCGCCGATGCTGGCGGCTGTGCGGCGGTGGATCGACACGCCCGGGGCCGCGCCGGAGACGGTGTTGCAGCCGGTGCGGCTGGCGCCCTACGCCAGCGGCCCCGCCACGCCGCGGGGTGGGCGCGTCGTGGCCAGCGGCGTGCTGATCGACCAGGGGCGCCACGCGCTGGTGCCGCTGGAGGGCCTGGAGCGGCTGGAGGCGCTGCAAGTGCGCAACGGGCTGGGGCAGACTGCCGACGCACGCATCCGGCGGCGCGATTCGGCGCTCGGCCTGGCGCTGCTGGCGCTGACACCGGCATTGACCAGTCGCAGCCTGCCGCGTGCGCTGGGCGACTCGGCGGCCGAGCGGCCCCTGCCTGCGGCTGCCGCGCGCGACCCGTTTCCCGGCAGCCCCGGCTATGCGGTCGAGTTCCGGCCGGATGCCCACGCCCGTCCGGCCTGGCCGTGGCTGTACAGCGGTTTCCAGGGCGCGGTCGATGCCCGCTCGGGCCTGCGCACGCTGGGGGTCGAGATGCCGGCCGGACCGCGTGGCGGGCCGGTGCTGGACGCGGCGGGGCAGTGGGCTGGCATGGCTGTGCACCGCAGTGGCGTCGACCGGATGCTGCCGGTATCGGCGCTGCGTGCCGCGTTCGATCCGTGGATGGGCGCAGCCGCAACCGACACCGCACCGCGACCACGGGCCGCGGTCGACGAGGTCTATGAAGGCGCGCTGCGCATGACGCTGCAGCTCATCGCGGTGCCGCGGGGCGCCCCGCGCTAGCGGTCTCGGGCCGACTCAACCGCCGGAGGTGGCGTAGTCGAGCACCAGCACCTCCGCCAGCAGCGGCTGCAGCTGCGCGACGAAAGCCTGGTGCGCCGGATGCGGCAGGTAGTGGTCCCGCCCGGCCGCGTCGTCGAAGCTCAGCAGGAAGGCGTGGGTGTAGCCCTTCGCCAGCCCTTCCGGACTGACATCGGTGCCGCACTCGAAGGCCCGCACGGTGTCGATCGCCGCGGGCAGCGCCTGGAACGCCGCGGTGATGTCGGCGATGGCGGCCGGCGTGGTCTCTGGCTTGAACTGGAGCAGCACGAGGTGGCGCAGCATGTGGGTAACCTTGTGAATAAAGCTGTGTATAACGCTGTGGACAAGCTTGTGGACAACGTTCTGATTCGTCAGGCGCCAAGGCCACGCAGCACGTCCCAGCAGGCGCCCATCGTGTGGTAATCGGTCTTGCCGGCGGGGCTTTTTTCGTCGGAATAGGCGCGGTTGTCGGGCGTGCGGATGCGGTACCAGGCGCCATGGACATGGTCGACCATGTGCGCCCAGCTATAGGCCCAGATCCGGTCGTACCACTGCCAGTACGTGTCGTCGCCCGTGCGCACCGCCAGCAGTGCGGCGGCGGCGAAGCTCTCGGCCTGCACCCAGAAATACTTGTCCGCGTCGCACACCTCGCCGCCCGGCGCGAAGCCGTAGACGAGGCCGCCGTGTGTGTGGTCCCAGCCGTGGTGCATGGCGGTGTCGAAGAAGTGCCGCGCGGTCGGGACGATCCACGCCGGCACCTCGGCGCCGGGCGTGGCCTTCAGGTGCGCTTCGAGCTGCAGCAGCAGCTTGGCCCACTCGGTGAGGTGGCCGGTCTGGAAGCCCCAGGGGCGGAAGATGTTGGTCTTGTCGTCGCGGTTGTAGTCGGGGTCGACCGACCAGTCGCTGCGGTAGTGCTCCCAGACCAGCCCGCCGGCGAGCCCCGCCTGCCGCTGCGTGATCGAGGTCGCCAGCGTCAGCGCGCGGTCGAGGTAGCGCCGGTCCTTCGTCGCGTCGAACGCGGCGATCATGGCTTCGCAACTGTGCATGTTGGCGTTCTGGCCGCGGTACGTGCCGACCTGCCAGTCGGGGGTCGCCTCGTCGGCGTAGAGGCCGTGCGCCGGCTCCCAGAAACGCTGCTCCATCAGGTCGAAGGTGGCTCCCAGCCCGGCGCGGGCCTCGTCAATGCCCGCCATCAGCGCGTGGGCGTGCGCCAGCAGCACGAAGGCGAGGCCGTAGCAGTGGTTCGTGCCGTCCTGCACCGTCGCCACGCGGCGCTCGCCGTCCCAGTCGAGCTGCCAGGCGTAGCCGCCCTGTGGCTGTGCATGGGCGTCGTGCAGGAAGCGCAGGCCGTGGCGCGCGGCGGCCTGGTACGCCGGATCGCCGAAGCGCCGGTACGCCATCGCGTGGTTGAAGACGAAGCGCGTGCTGCTGACGAGGTGGCGCGTGCGCGTGTCGTAGACGGTGCCGTCGTCCTTGAAGAAGTGGAAGAAGCCGCCGGTCGGATCGAGGCAGCGGCCGTCGTAGAAGGCCAGCGTGTGGCGGATGTGGCCGAGCAGGAAGTCGGGGGTGCGGAAAGCGGGTGTCGTCATGGTCGGTGCCGTGGTCACGGGGTCAGGCCCATCTGTTGCAGGCCGAGCGGGCTGAGGTCGGCGGGCGTGGCGCGGCCGGCGAAGTCGAGTTCGTAGTCCTCGGGCGCGAAGTCCGGGCTGCTGCTACCGGCGAGGAAGGCGGCGGCCTGCCGCTCGGCGTAGCGGGCGTTCTTGTCGCACCAGGGGGCCGCGCCGATGTAGATGACGTCGCTGTAGCCGGTGCCGGTGTGGCGGTCCTCGACGGCGTGGATCACGTCGGAGTGCCAGAAGACGGTGTCGCCGGGTTGCACCTCGGGGATCGACACCAGCCCGGCGAGCAGTTCCGGGTGCCACTGCATTGACGCGCCCAGTGCGCGGCCGGGCTGCGCGCCGCAGAGATCGCCCTCGGGCACGTCGGCTTGCAGCGCGCGCAGCAGCATCCACGGCATGGTGCTGGCGATCGGCACGAGCTTGAGCGTGCCGTCGCCCGGGCCTTGGCGGGTCAGCGCGGTCCAGCCCTGGAAGGTGCGGAACGCGGAGCACACGGCGGGCGAGGGGATTTCCTTGGTCTGCGTGCGGCCTTCGCCGTCGAAGGGGTCGAAGGCGAGCGGGTCGCCCTGCAGCACTTCGCGGTACAGGTGGCGGAAGCTCGGCTCGCACCAGCGCTCCACCGAGCCGCCGTCCGAGTGCGGCGACAGGCCGAGCGTCGCGTCGCCGGCTTCGCGGCGGCGGATGCGGTCGGCGTAGTTGAACTGGCGGTCGGGGTCGAAGAAGCGGGTGACGCTGCCGTCCGGGCCGGTCTTCTCGAAGGTCCACAGCCGGTTCAGCCACGAACGGGTCAGCGCCAGGTTCGGGTGCTGGCGCGCCTGCATCTGCGGCTTCGACCAGTAGAGGCTGAAGATCTGCGGCCGGCCGGCGGCCAGCGCGCTGAAGTACTTGTCGAGGCCCGCCTTGTCCTGCATCCGCAGCAGGTAGCCGACCTCGTCGATGTAGCGCACCACCTCGGCGTTCCATTCGGCGATCTGCGCCGGGTCGAACACGCCGCGGATCACTGCGCAGCCGCGGCGGTGGACCCGGGCTACATCGGCGGGCGAGACGCGGCCGGCGGCGATGTCGGCGTAGGCGATCTCGGGGACGGCGTGGCCGCTGGCCATCTCGCTGCGGATGGCCGCGACCTCGTCGTGCAGCGCTTCGGTCAGGCGGGCGTAGCGGCCGGCGAGGTCGGGCACCTCGGCGCGCAGTTGGCGCTGGCTGGCGCGTACGGCGCTGGGGACATCGTGCATCCAGGCTTCCATGGCGTGGCTCCTCGGGTCAGGCTGGTGGGCTCTTCAGTCGATCTGCTGCGGACGGCCGCTGGCGGCGCTGGCCAGGCCCGCCAGCGCGACGGCCAGCGAGCGTTCGCCGTCCGCGCCGCTGGCCAGTGGCGCGCCTTGGCCGGCGCAGGCGCGCACGAAGGCGTCACAGCCGATCTCGTACAGGTCGACCTTGGGCGCCGGAACCTCGCGCTCGCCGCTGGCGTCGCGCAGCCACAGCCGGCCGCCGCCGTCCTGCGTCAGCGAGCCTTCGGCGTAGAGCGCGCCCTCGGTGCCGAGCACATGCAGCCGGGTCGCGGCGTGCTTGGCGACGAAGGACTCGTGGGTCTGCGCCAGCACGCCGCCATCGAATTCGAGCAGGCTCATCGCGCTGTCCTCGACCCGGCCCTGGCCGAGGCCCTGCTGGCGCGTCACGGTGGTGATGCGCCGCGGCTCGGCCTGCAGCAGGAAGCGCAGCAGGTCGGCGTCGTGCACGAGGATGTCGAGCACCACGCCGCCGCCGGCCCCGGGCGCGTCGATCCGCCAGCCCTGCAGGTGCGGCGGCAGATAGACCGCGTGCGAGACCTGCACCGCGTGGACCCGACCGATTGCGCCGCCTTCGATCAGGCGGCGCACCTGGCCGTGCAGCGCCGAGGCGCGCAGGTGGTGGTTGGTGGCGAGCACGCGGTTGACGGCCTGCGCGCGGTCGATCATCTGCGCCGCTTCCGACAGCGACATCGCCAGCGGCTTCTCGCACAGCACGTGGCAGCCGGCGTCGAGCGCGGCCAGCGTCTGCGCGGCGTGCTGCTCGTTGGTGGAGCTGATGTAGACGGCGTCCAGCCCGAGGGCCAGCAGCGCGCTCAGGTCGGTGTGGGCGCTGGCGAGGCCCTGCTGCTCGGCGAACTGCTGCGCGCGGTGTGCGCTGCGCGAGCAGACGGCGACCAGCTCCTGCCCGGCGATCTTGCGCAGCGACGGGATGACCCGCTCGGCGATGTTGCTTGCTCCGATGAAACCCCAGCGCATGGTGTGTGTCCTCGCATGTCTTGACGTGATGCCGAGGATGCTAGGGCGCGGCGTGCGGGGAGGGCAGCGCACTTTCCCGTGGGGGAGTCAGCGTTGGGAGCGAAACAAGCGGGGTGATACGCCCGGTTGGGTGTTGAGAGCCGGAATTCCGTCGGGCGAGCCAGCTTGTTGAACTGCCCACTGCGCACACCGCATGGTGGGCGGTGTAGGGGTTGGGATTTAGATAATCCCAGCCAATCGATCATGCTATATTTGAATATTGGCTTTCATGATAATTATTTTGATGGAGATATATGAACTGCCTGTAGCTAGATGTACTTATTTTTGAAAAATAACATTGATATTGGCAACCTAATTTCACGAAGCGATAAGAATTTTTTCTATAATTGACGCGATATCTTTATCAGAAAAACTCCTATTTGCCATAGTGTGAAAACTTGACGTTCTCATTTTATCAAGATTATATTGAAATCCATGAATGGTTAATCCGAATTTTGTTGTTGGTGGGGAAATATTTTCAGAAAACTGAATAAATATCCACTCCCCGTACTGGGACCCATCAATTTTTCGAAGCAATAAATTGTATCCGTACTCGGCATTTCCTATCTTGAAATTTGTTTCAGCTAGTCCAAACAGAAGAATGTTATTTGCCTTTAGATAGGAGTCTTCTGGACTATGAATTACAAAACCATGATATTGTCGTTTCTGGAAATCCAATTGCTTATTTTTTTGCGTTTGGTTGTAGTTGTCAATCTCATCGTAATTGCCAAATGCAATTTTAAAACTTAGATTGCTAAAAGATATTTTTAGTTCGCGCAAGGTAGAGTTTTTGGCGCAGGGTTTTTCATAAATAGAAATTTTTTCATCTTCAAACTGGTGATTGATTGCGTCGATCTTTTCCTTGAATTGGCGAAATAGTTCTGAAATTTCGAAGTTTAGAAATTTTATCCACTCAGTATTTTTTTCGGTTTCTTGCGCCAACTTTAATTCCTGAGCTTTTTTTGCTTGTAGTGCCATATTACCAATAGCCGCCAATCTGGCAATATCTGCCGATTCACAGTTATTTATTGCGCGCGCCTCATTTATGGCAATCACAATGTCGTCAATATTGCTGTACCTTTGATTAGCTCTTTTGTTTGACATTTTGCTTATAATTTGCTCCAGTTTGGTTGATATTCCGGATCTATAGTTGCTAAAATTTGGGAAGGAAGAAAAAAGATGGCACTCTCGCCACTCAATCTCTGTATTGGCAGAAAAAGGGCGAACGCCGGTTAATATTTCAAAAAATATTATTCCAAGAGAATAAATGTCCATGGCGGTGGTGTTTTTGTCGCCAATCCAGCATTCGGGTGACATATAAGGAATTGTTCCAAATCCCTTGAATGACCGAGATCTAGTTTTTTCATCAATGTATTTCGCTAGGCCGAAATCAGTGATTAGAAGCTCGCCTGCATCACCAACCAGGATATTCTCTGGTTTGAGGTCACGATGAACTACTTTTTTATGAACTTCACGCATTCCATTTAGAATGTCTAGGAACATTTGGAAGCACGTGTCTAGCGGCAAATTTTTGGCAATTTTTAATCTTAGATTGCCATTTTTGTAGTATTTTTGAATTATAAATAAATAATTGGTTCCATTGATAACTAATCTCCCATTATGCAGGGATGTAACTATATTTTTATTTGGCAGGGAGTTGCAAACATCCAATTCTGTTTGAAGCAATGACTCTACATCTGTATTTTCAATGACTATTAACTTTATTACAATTTCAGCTCCTGAAGATAATTCTTGGCCTTTGTATATTTCTCCCATTCCGCCTTTGCTGAGAAAAGAGAATGATCCATACTCATTTCCAGATTGGTTAATAATATTTGGTATATTCATTTGTATAAAGATAAATAATTGGCGTGTGTGAAATTAATGATGCGGCTGTTTATTTTCTAACTTAATGTTGACGTTGCGCCCTGCTGGGCCAACAGGGTTGGCGCTGCGTATCAGTTTTCGCGCGAAAGCACGCAAGCCGTTGTCGGCATTGAAGTTTTTCTCTGCATTGCATGGTTTCTCCCCCATGAAAATAAACTCAAAGCCCGCACTGCCAGCGTAACCGACTCTGCTGCCGAAAGTGGTAAATCATAGCTGCGCACTCGATAACCGGTCTACTGGTGGCACCCTCATTTCGATGACAGTCCTACCCGCCGTCAGGCCGCGCCGACACCCACCCCCGAACTCTCCCGCACCATCAACTCCACCCCCATCACCATCTCCTGCGGCATCGCCCCACCCCCCACGAGCATCTCCACCCCCGTGCGCCCCAGCTCCTGCTTGTCCACGCGCAGCGTGGTGAGCGGGATGGCGCCGTAGCGGGCGGCCGGGATGTCGTCGAAGCCGACGAAGGCGATGTCTTCCGGGATGCGCAGCCCGGCGTCCAGGCACACCCGCATCGCCGCCAGCGCCGCGCTGTCGTTGTAGGCGAACACGGCGTCCGGCCGCAATCGCCGGCGCAGCAGCGTGCGCATGGCCGCCGCCGCCCCTTCCGCGTCATCCAGCCCCGGCGGCGCGAGCGCTTCCAGATCAGGATCGGCCAGCACCCCCGCCTCGAACAAGGCGCGCCGGTAGCCCCGGCTGCGTTCGCGGATGCTGAAGTGCGCCAGCGAGCCGGCGATGTAGGCGATGCGCTGTCGGCCGAGGTCGAGCAAATGGCGCGTGGCCTGGTAGCCGCCGCCGGTGTTGTCCGGGTTGACGGCGGCGCAGCCGGGAATCCAGCCATCGACCAGCACCAGCGGCAGCCCCAGGTCGGTCAGTTGCGCCAGCACCTCGTCCTCGAAGTAGCCCGCCACCAGCAGCGCATCGGGCTCGTGCAGCTTGAGCAGCTTGCCCACCGCGTCGCCCTGCCGCGCGCTCAGCAGCGTGGGCGCCACGCCGAACTGGCGGCAGCCCTCCTCGACGCCGTGCATCACCTCGGCGAAGAAGGGGTTCACGGCGAAGTTGCTGTGGTGCCGGTGGATCAGGAACACCAGCCGCGGCGCCTTGCCCGAGCGCAGCCGCGTCAGGTCGTAACCGAGGTCCGCGGCCACCTGGCGGACATGGCGGCGCGTCTCGTCGGACAGGCCACGCTGGTTCTTCAGCGCACGCGAGACGGTGCCGACCGACACGCCCGCGGCGTTGGCGATGTCGCGGACAGTGACATCGCCGCTCATGGCTGGCACTCCGCGGCGGACAGCGGGCGGGCACTGAACCGGCTGCGCACGACCAGCGGCTGGCCGGGCGTGAGCGTCAGGCCGGTGCGGGCGGACAGCGGGTGATCGGCCGGCGGCGCGGCGACCCGGCCCAGATCGAACGCGCCGCACACCGGCTCGACCCCGAGCGCCAGGTGCCGGCCATTCCACGGCGGATACAGCCGACCCCGGTGGCTGACCCAGAGCATCAGGTCGGGCAGCAGCGCGCGGTCCCAGTCCAGTTCGAGCGCCCAGCCGCAGTCCAGATAGCGGGCGGTGACGGGGCCGCCCAGCGCCATCAACTGCAGCAGGTCTTCGCTGTCCTGCGGCTGCGGGAAGCGGGTGAGGTCGGCGGGCGGGCCGTCGGTGGTGGGCACGGCGTCGAGCCGGTCGAAACGCTGGTCCGGCGCCAGCCGCGAACGCCCGGGCTCGGCCGGCACCGGGTAGCTCAGGCCGGGGCCGTGCGCGGGCAGGTCCAGCGCGACGCGGCCGGCATCGAGCCGCAGCGTGGGGTGCAGGGCGACCGGCAGCGTGCAGGGAACCCGCGCCTCGATGCACAGGCTGAGGTCGACCACGCCTGCGTCGGGTTGCGCGCGCACCGTGCGGGTCAGCCGCGCGATCGGGTCGGAGGCGGGCAGGGCGATCGTCAACGCCAGGGTGTGCGGATCGTCGGTGGCGAGCCAGGCCCAGTCGTGGTGGGCGCTGTAACCGTGGCCCCAGTCGTCGTGCGGGGTGCGGGCAGACCAGCCGGCGGGCAGATCCACGGGCCGGTCGGTGCGGCCGAAGGGGACGCAGGGCCAGTCGCCCCGCAGGCCGCGCATCAGGCCAGTCTGCGCCGCGCCGATCGGCTCGGCGTGCCAGGGAGCGATCTGCATCGGCGAGAAATCCGGCTGCCCCGGTGCGGTGAAGACCACCGGCGCCAGCATGGCCCCCAGACGGTTCAGGGTCAGGCGGCCGTGGGGCCAGTCGATGGATCGGGCGTCGGCAGGGGGTTCGGCAGGGAAAAACATGGGCTCGAACTCTGGTATTCCGGGAGTTCGAGTGTAGAAAAAGCAGATCGTTTAGTAAACAACCATGCGTTCATTCTTGTTTCTTCTGAATCAATTAGGCGCTGTCATCCGCAGGATTAACTCGTGCGTTGTCATCGGTATCAATAAGTTCACCTTCAAGCGACACCCGCTGTGTCACCGGAAGATGTGAAAAAACTCGATGAGCCATCCCGCCATGAAGCATCTCCTCCGCACCGATCATCCCGCTCCCCGTCGCCTGCCGCTGCAGGACCGGCAGACCGAAAAGGGCCGCAAGCAGGAAACCTTCGACTACGGCCGCCTCGGCTGTGACCAGCGCAGCATGGCCTTCGCCCTGCGCATGGACCGCAAACGCTGATCCTGTGCGCCGGGCGGAAGCGCCCAGTATCGTGTCTGCCAGCCTCAGGCGCATTGCCGCTCGGTAAAAGCGCGCAAAGTTATCCCCGTTGGCGGAAATTCCACCGAATCAAGGTATTCTCGTGTGACGAGTGTTACGACATGGATCTGATGTAGGTCTGTCGTGACAAGTCATCAGGAGAGCCTTCATGAAGTACCACAGGCGCATCCGCTGGTCGGATCTGTTCACCACCTCGACCGGTCTGGCCCGCTTGTTTCTGGTGGTGATGGTGTGTCCCGCTGTCATGCTGGCCGCGGCGCTGGCGTCGATCGTGATGACGCTGGTCGGGTCGCTGTCCTTGCTGGGACTCACCCCGCGACAGCCGCGCGCACCCTGGCGCACGGCGAGCGAGATGATCGGCACGGTGCTGGCCCGTGCCTTGGGGCGTCAGGGCTTCACTGCTTGACGGCTTCGACCTGGACCACCAGGCGCATGTCGTCCGAGAAGCCGTAGTTGATGCCATAGCTGGCACCCCACAGGCTGCGCTGGATGGTGGCTTCGAAATCGCCGCCACACACTTCGCGCTTGACCATCGGGTTCATGTAGCAGTTGAACTTGGTCGCCTTCAGCGTGACCGGGTGCGTCTTGCCCATCAGCGTGAACTGGCCGCTGACTTCCTTGACCTTGTCGCCCTCGAACACGAACTTGTCGCTGACGAAGCGCGCGGTCGGGTAGGCCGCGGTGTTCAGGATTTCCGGGCTCTTCAGGTGGCCGTCGAACGGGGTGGTGCCGGTGTTGACCGAGTTGGCATCGATGGTGATGTCCACCTTGCCGGTCTTGCCGGCGCGGTCGAACTGGAGGGTGCCTTCCTTCTTGTCGAAGCGGCCACGGTTGGTCGAGGTGCCGAAGTGGTCGATCTCGAAGGTGACGAAGGTGTGCGTCGGGTCGATCGCGTAGGCGGCGCTTTCGGCGTGGGCGGCCGAGGCGAACAGGACGGGCACCAGGGCCAGGGCGAGCAGGGACTTCTTCATGGGAGGGATACCTTCAGGGTTGGAGAGGAGAGGGACAGACAGGGGGCTGGGAATTTCAGAGCGCGGGCACGCCGCTCAGCAGCAGCTTGAACTTGACCTGCACGTCGTTGGCGACCATCGAGGTGTCGGCCCATTCGCCTTCGCCGATCTTGAATTCGAGGCGCTTGATGGCGAAGGCACCGGAGGCGGTCGTGTTGCCGCCCGCCTGCGCGAGGGCCACGGGCACAGTCACGTTCTGCACATTGCCCTTGATCGTCAGCTTGCCGGCGACCTCGAACTTGCCGGGGCCGACCGCCTTGATCGCGCTGGACTGGAAGGTGGCTTGCGGGAACTTGGCCACGCCCAGCCAGGTCGGCTTGACCACTTCGGCATCGGTTTCCGGCGCACCGAAGGTGGCGCTGCCGGTGTCGATGGTGAAGCTGACCTTGCCGGCCTCGGGCTTCTTGGGGTCGAACGCGATCTGGGCGTCGAACTTGCGGAACTTGCCTTCGACGGGCACGCCCATCTGCTTGCTGACGAAGCCCATCTCGCTCTTGGCGGCGTCGAGCTTCTGTTGCGCGAGGGCGGGCTGGCTGACCAGGACGAGGAATGCGGCGGCGGCCAGCGCCGCGGTGCTGAACGTGTTCAGTCTGATGTTCATGTGAACGCTCCGAAAAGGGGTCGTGGGGCTCAGGGGCTCAGACCGGGCCGATGCCCATGCGGCCGAGCAGGCGGTCGCGGTCGATGAACTGGTGCTTGAGCGCGGCGCCGACGTGGGCCAGGACCAGCGCGGCCAGTGCGAAGGCGGAGAGTTCGTGGAAGGGCTTGATCGCCTCGGCCAGCGCCTTGTCCACCGGCACGAAGTCCGGCAGCGGCAGCACGCCGAACCACACGATCGGGAAACCAGCGGCTGAGCTATAGGCCCAGCCCGTCAGCGGCACCGCGAAGAACAGCAGGTACATCAGGTGGTGCGTGGCGTGGAAGGCGGTGGTCTGCCAACCGGGCATCGCGGCCTGGATGCGCGCCGGCAGGGAAGGCGGGCGCTGGACGAGTCGCCACAGCAGCCGCGCCGCCGACAGCACCAGAATCGTCACACCGGCCCACTTGTGCCAGTTGTAGAGCTTCAGGCGTGTCGGCGAGAAGGGCAGGTCGGCCATGTAGTTGCCCACCACGAAGAGGCTGACGAGGGCGATGGCCAGCAGCCAGTGCAGCGCGATCGACAGGCCGTGGTAGCGGGGAGAAGGGTTGCGCGGTGTCATGGTTGCCAGTTTGGGGCGTCCCAGGCCCGGCCGGGTTCACCGCGCTTGATGCCTGCGTAGCAAAAGTCTGAATGCCCGCGGGTCAGCGCACGGCGCTTCGCCAGCGCCCGACTTCGGTGCGCACCTGGGCCAGGTTGTCCAGCAGCGTCACCCCGGGCGGGTCGCGGCGCAGCATCGCGGGCTGCGAAGTGCCGGCCCAGATCTCGATCGATGCGGGCAGGCGGGCGCGCAGATCGGCCAGGTGGTCGAGCGCCGGCCCCGCCGCAGCGAGCGAGGAAAAGCTCAGCGCCACCACCTGCGCCCGGTGCGCCTGGGCGGCCAGCACCATGTCCTGCAGCGGTGTCTGCCGGCCCAGGTTCATGCAGGCGCAGCCCTCGACGGTGAGCATCGCCTCGGCCATCAGCAGCGCCAGACCATGCTGCTCGTCCGGGAAGGTGGTCAGCAGCACCCGCGGCGTGCCGTCGGCCGTGGCCTCCGGCGCCGAGGCGATGGCCGAGCGCAGCACAGTCTCGATCGCCTCGCTGCACAGGTGTTCCTCGAAGATCGCGAGCTGCCCGCGCGACCAGGCCTGCCCGATCTCGACCAGCAGCGGCGCCACCACCTCGCCGACAAAGTGCCCCAGCCCCCGGCGCAGCAGCGACTGCATCAGCGCACGCCTCAAGCCGATCACATCGTGCGCGCGCAGCAGCGTGTAGAGCGCCTGGGGTTCGGCGCTGAGCGCCGTGTCGTCCGGCGCAGGGGCCACGGTGCGGTCGGCGCGGGCCAGCTCGCCGATCGCCTGCAGGTCCTGCAGCGGCAGGCTGACCACGCGTCCGGGCCGCCAGCCGGCGTCCAGCAGGCGCTTGATGTGGCGCAGCCGCTCGACCTGCTCGGCCGGGTACAGGCGCTCGCCATTGCTGTCGCGCAAGGGGCTGGGGAAGCCGTAGCGGCGCTCCCAGACCCGCAAGGTGTCCTTGCCGATGCGGGTGTCGCGTTCGACGGCGGCGATGGTCAGCATGTGCAGTGCGGCGGGTGCCCGGTCGTTCATCAGGGGCTCCGAGTGTGCCGTACACCGAAACGGGGCTGTCTGCAGCGTCCGCCGGTGTTCACCGGGTGTCTTTGGTATGTCTTGGACAAACGCTTGTTAAATTCCATGATGAGGCCTAATATAAACCTCAATCCAACATTTGCCCAAGACAAATCATGTTCAAGGCACGGCAAGTTTCACGCGCTGCACACGCCCTCTGTGCACTCGGACTGGCGGCACTGATCGGCCCGGCGCAGGCGGCCACGTGCCCGGCGCTGCTCGACCGCAGCGTGCCGCGCCTGCAGGACGAACAGCCGCAGTCGCTCTGCCAGTACGCCGGCAAGGTGGTGCTGGTGGTCAACACGGCCAGCCAGTGCGGGTTCACGCCGCAGTACAAGGGACTCGAAGCCTTGTACGAGCGCCTGCGCGGCGAGGGGCTGGTGGTGCTGGGCTTTCCGTCGAACGACTTCGGCGGGCAGGAGCCGGGCTCGGCGACCGAGATCGCGGCGTTCTGCGAGAACCAGTTCGCCGTGAAGTTCCCGATGTTCAGCAAGGTGACGGTCAAGGGCGACAAGGCCCATCCGCTCTATGCCGAGCTGGCCAGGCGCTCGGGCAAGTCGCCGCTGTGGAACTTCCACAAGTACCTGGTCAGCCGCGATGGCCAGACCGTGCACAGCTACACCAGCCTGACCGCGCCCGACGACGCGGCGCTGCTGCGCGACGTGCGGGCCATGCTGAGCGCGCGCTGAAGTCTGGAACGGACCGCATGAAAAATGAACAAATCACTGCCCCGGCCCCGGAACTTTGCGCGCCGGGCTTTCTCCAATCGTCTGCATCCGATCCGGGCTGTGCTGCGTATGAAGTCAGCATGGCCTCGATCAACGATTTTTCACCGTGCAGCCTGATCGACTCTCCGGAGTCGGCAGTCCCCCGGAGGCGGCTCATCTCCTCCTCCCTCCTCCCTCCTTCGTCGCCGGGTGCTGCACGGGTTTTCTTTCTGGTGGGGTGCTGAGCCATGCGGCGTATCGCTGTCATCGGCTCCGGCATCGCCGGCCTGTCCACCGCCTGGCACCTGAGTGCCCCCGGCCAGGACTGCCACGTCACCCTCTACGAGGCCGGTGACTACCTCGGCGGCCACACCCACACGGTCGATGTGACCCTGCCCGGCGCCGATGGTCGGCTCCACACCCACGGCGTGGACACCGGCTTCCTCGTCTTCAACCGCCGCACCTACCCCGAGCTGCTGAAGCTCTTCGCCGAGCTGGGCGTCGAGACAGCGGCCTCCGACATGTCGTTTTCGGTGCAGGCCGATGACGGCGCGCTGGAGTGGAGCGGCTGCAACCTCGACACCGTCTTCGCCCAGCGCAGCAACCTGTTCAGCCCGCGCTTTCTCGGCATGCTGCGCGAGCTGATGCGCTTCAACAAGCGCACGACCGAACTCGCCCGCACCGGCAGCGAAGCCCAGCTCGCCCAGTCCATCGGCGAATTCCTCGACGCCGAGGGCTACTCCGACACCTTCCGCCGCTGGTACTTCCTGCCGATGATCGGCTGCATCTGGTCCTGCCCGACGGCGCAGATGCTGCAGTTCCCGATCGCCACCATGATCCGCTTCTGCCACAACCACGGCCTGCTGCAGGTCAGCGACCGGCCGCAGTGGTACACGGTCACGGGCGGGGCGCGGAACTATGTCGAGAAGATGCGCCCCCGGTTCAAGGACGTGCGGCTCAACACGCCGGTGCAGGCGGTGCGGCGCCTGCCGGACGGCGGCGCGGTGGTGACCGCCTGCGACGGGCAGGCGCGCTTCGACGCGATCGTGCTGGCCTGCCATTCCGACCAGGCGCTGCGCCTGCTCGGCACCGACGCGACCGCCGACGAAACGCAGGTGCTCGGCGCGATCCGCTACCACCCGAACCGCGCCGTGCTGCACACCGACGTCCACCAGCTGCCGCGCCGCCAGAAGGCCTGGGCGGCGTGGAATTACGAACACGCCGGCGACACCATGACCGAGGACACGGGCGTGTGCCTGCACTACCTGCTCAACCGCCTGCAGCCGATGCCTTTCAAGCAGCCGGTGGTGGTGTCGCTCAACCCGGTGCGAACGGTTCGCCCGGAGCACGTGCTGGCCGAGTTCGACTACAGCCACCCCGTGTTCGACCGCGCCGCCATCGACGCGCAGGGCCGACTGCCGTCGATCCAGGGCCGGCAGAGCACCTGGTTCTGCGGCGCCTGGACGGGTTACGGCTTCCACGAGGACGGCCTGAAGTCCGGGCTGAACGTGGTGCGCGGCTTGCAACAGCACTGGGCGCACGGCCGCGAGCGGGTGCCCGCATGAACACCGACCTCGGCCCGGCACGTGCGCTGATCGGGCGCGGCGAGGTGCGCCACACGCGGCTGCGGCCGGTGCGGCGGGCCTTCCGCTACCCGACCTGGTTCCTGCTGCTGCCGATGCGCACGCTGCGCACCCAGCCGGACCCGGTGCTGGCGCGCAACCGGGCCGGCCTCGTCAGCTTCCACGACCGCGACCACGGCGACGGTGGCGCCGATGCACTCGCCTGGTTCGAGCGCCTGCTCGCCGACGAGGGCATCACCGACGCCGACGGCGAGGTCTGGCTGCACACCTACCCGCGCGTGCTCGGCTACGCCTTCAAGCCGGTGAGCTTCTGGTACGCGCACCGGGCGGATGGATCGCTGCGCGCCATCGTCGCCGAGGTCAACAACACCTTCGGCGAGCGCCACTGCTACCTGCTGACCGGCTCGGACGCCGCCCCGCTCGGCTGGGGCCGCGAGCTGCGCGCCGACAAGGTCTTCCACGTCTCGCCCTTCTGCGCCATCGAGGGCAGCTACCGCTTCCGCTTCATGCGCACGGCCGATCGCACGGTGGCCCGCATCGACCACGACGACGCCACCGGCCAGCCGCTGCTGCAGACCAGCGTCAGCGGCCAGCTCGCGCCGCTGACCCGCCGCGCGCTGCACCAGGCCTGGCTCGGCAGCCCGCTGCTGACGCTGGGCGTCATGGCGCGCATCCACTGGCAGGCGCTGCACCTCTGGTGGCAGCGCGTGCCCTTTTTCCGCAAGCCGGTGCCGCCTGCGGCGCTGGTCAGCCGCTGATCTGCCGCGGCCCTCGCCACGACCACTGCAACCGAACCGACGCACCATGAACGCACCCGCCCGAACCGCTTCCGTTTCCGCCTCGGCCGTCTGTGCCGGCGCCGGTCTGCCGATGGGGTCGACGCTGACGCCGGCTTCGCTGCTGCTGCCCGCCGGTGCGCCGGCCGCGGCCCGCGCCGTGTTCCGCCTGCTGCAGAAGCTGCCCTGCGGCACGCTCGACCTGCAGTGGCCCGATGGTTCGCACTGCCGTGTCGGCCACGGCGCGGTGCCCCACGCGTCGATCGCGGTGAAGGACTGGTCGCTGTTTTCGGCCGTGCTGAAGTCCGGTGACATCGGCTTCGCCGAAACCTTCATCGCCGGCGGCTGGCATACGCCCGATCTGCCCGGCCTGCTGCGTTTCCTGCTGGCTAACCGCGAGGCGGTCGAGCAGCTGATCTTCGGCAACTGGTGGGGCTCGCTGCTGTACCGCCTGCGCCACCTGCGCAACCGCAACAGCCGCGAAGGCAGCAAGCGCAACATCCACGCCCACTATGACCTCGGCAACGCCTTCTACCGGCTGTGGCTTGACGGGACGATGAACTACTCCAGCGCCTGGTTCGAGGGCGACCACACGAAGCCGCTGCCCGAGGCGCAACACGCCAAGGTGCGCCGCGCGCTGCAGCAGGCCCGCGTCGGGCAGGACGACCGCGTGCTGGAAATCGGCTGCGGCTGGGGCGCGCTGGCCGAGATGGGCACGCGCGAGTTCGGCGCCCATGTCACCGGCGTCACGCTGTCCACCGAGCAGCTCGCCTGGGCCAACGAGCGCATGGCCCGCAACGGCACCGCCGCACAGGCCGACCTGCGCCTGCAGGACTACCGCGCCATCGCCGAGGCGCCCGGCTTCGCGCCGTTCGACGCGGTGCTGTCGATCGAGATGTTCGAGGCGGTGGGGCGCAGCTACTGGCCCTCGTACTTCGAGACGGTGGCGCGCTGCCTGAAGCCGGGCGGGCGCGCCTGCATCCAGAGCATCACGATCCGCGACGACCTGTTCGAGCGCTACGTGCGCTCCACCGACTTCATCCAGCAGTACATCTTCCCCGGCGGCCTGCTGCCCAGCGACGCCGAGTTCCGCAAGGCGGCCGGGCGCGCCGGGCTGGTGGTGGAAGAGGCAATGGCGTTCGGCCCCGATTACGCCGAGACGCTGCGCCGCTGGCGGACCGACTTCCACGCGCAGGCGGAGAAGGTGCAGCGCCTGGGCTTCGACGAGCCGTTCATGCGGACCTGGGATTTCTACCTCGCCTACTGCGAAGCGGCGTTCGATACCGGCAACACCAACGTCGTGCAGTACACGCTGCGCCGGCCATGAGGACCACCCGCCGCCAGTCGCTGACCCTGCTGGCCACGCTGCCGGGCCTGCTGGCGGTGACCGCGTCGGCGCAGGGCGCGGGCGAACCGCCGGCCGAGGTCCGCTCGGCGCTGCCGGGGGCGAAGTTGCAGGGGCAGATGCGTTTCCGCTGGCTCGGCCTGACGATCTACGACACGCGGCTGTGGGTGGCCGGCGAGCCGGTCAGCGCGCAGGACTACGCCACGCGGCCCTTCGCGCTGGAGCTGCTCTACGCCCGCTCGCTCGACGGCGCGCGCATCGCCGAGCGCTCGATCGACGAGATGCGCCGCATCGACCGCATCGAGGACCGGCAGGCGGGTGACTGGCGCACGGCGATGGTGGCGGCCTTTCCCGATGTGGTCGGCGGCGATCGCATCACGGGTCTGCACCAGCCGGGGCGCGGCGCACGCTTCTTCCACAACGCCCGCCCGACCCACGAGGTGGCGGGCGCCGAGTTCGCGCGGCTGTTCTTCGGCATCTGGCTCTCGCCGCGCAGCCCGGAGCCTGCCCTGCGCCAGTCCCTGCTGGGCGCGGCGGGATGAACGCGGCCACCTCGTCCGGCGCGGCCTACGGCGCGCTCGGGCTGCCGCTGGCCTTTGTCGCGCTGCCGCTCTACGTCGTGCTGCCGAACCACTACGCGGCGCAGTTCGGTGTGCCGCTGGCGGCGCTGGGTGGCGTGCTGCTCGCGGTGCGGGCGCTGGACGCGGTGGTGGACCCGTGGATCGGACAGCGGGTCGATGCACTGCTGGGCGGGGCGATGGGGCGGGTCTGGGCCGTGCTCGGGCTGGCGGCACTGGCGCTCGTGGCCGGCTTGACCGGCCTGTTCTTCCCGCCGGCGAGCGTGCGCGGGTCGTCCTCGACGCTGCTGGGCTGGTGTGGCGCGCTGCTGGTGGCGACGTATCTGGCTTACAGCGTCGCCAGCGTGCTGCACCAGACCTGGGGCGCCCGCCTCGGCGGCGGTGATGCGGCGCAGGCGCGCTGGATCGGCTGGCGCGAAGGCGCGGCGCTGGTCGGCGTGGTGCTGGCGAGCGTGCTGCCGTCGGCGGCGGGGTTGCCGGCGATGGTCGGCGTGTTCGCGCTGGCGCTTGGCGGCGCGCTGCTGGCCTTGACGCGGGCGCCGCGGCCGGTGCTGCGCAGCCGGGTGGCCGCACCACTGTCGATGGCCGCGCCGTGGCGGGTGGCCGGGTTCCGCCGGCTGATCGCGGTGTTCCTGCTCAACGGCATCGCCAGCGCGGTACCGGCCACGCTGGTGCTGTTCTTCGTGCGCGACCGGCTGCAGGCGCCGGCGCTGGAAGGGGCGTTCCTCGCGGCGTATTTCGTGGCGGGCGCCGTGTCGCTGCCGCTGTGGGTGCGTGCGGTGGCGCGCTGGGGGCTGGTGCGGACCTGGGCGGCGGGGATGGTGCTGGCCGTGGTGACCTTTGTCGGCGCGCTGGCGCTCGGGGCGGGGGACACGGGCGGCTTCTTCGCGGTGTGTCTGGCCAGCGGGCTGGCGCTGGGGGCGGATCTGGTGGTGCCGGGGGCCTTGCTGACCTCGGTGGTGCGCCGCAGCGGGCAGGGCGGGGCGGCCGAGGGCGCCTTCTTCGGCTGGTGGAACAGCGCGACCAAACTCAATCTGGCGCTCGCCGCAGGGCTGGCGCTGCCCGCGCTGCAGTGGGCGGGCTACACGCCGGGCAGCCGCGAGGCCGACTCGCTGTGGTCGCTGAGCCTGGCGTATGCGGCGCTGCCGTGTGTGTTGAAACTGCTGGCGCTGGGGGCCTTGTGGCGCCTGCGCCGGGTGATCGAAGGAGAGACTCCATGAACGCCATGAACGTGACCCGATCGGTACGAACCCTGGCCGTGGCCGCGGCGACCGCCTTGCTGGCCGCGTGTGCCGGGCCGCAGGTGGACGACTACGCCCGCGAGACCCCGAAGCTCGTGCTGCGCGAGTACTTCAACGGCCCGATGACCGCGCACGGCGTCTTCACCGACCGCTCCGGCAAGGTCGCCCGGCGCTTCACCGTGCGCATGGTCGGGCGCTGGACTGGCAACGAAGGCGTGCTCGAAGAGGACTTCACCTACAGCGACGGCAAGACCGAACGCCGCGTCTGGCGCCTGACCGACCTCGGCGACGGGCGCTACACCGGCCGCGCCGATGACGTGCTCGGCGAGGCGCAAGGCCGCGCGGCGGGCAACGCGTTGCGCTGGCAGTACACGCTGAAGCTGCCCGTCGATGGCAAGACCTACGAGGTGCAGTTCGACGACTGGATGTACCTGATGGACGACAAGGTGATGCTGAACAAGGCCGTGATGAGCAAGTTCGGCGTCCGGCTCGGCGAGGTCACGCTGGCCTTCCACAAGCCCTGAGCCGGGATCCGCCATGTCCGTCAACCAACCCTTGCGCGACTGGACCGGACGCGTCGTCTGGATCGTCGGCGCCTCGTCCGGCATCGGTCTGGCCACGGCGGAGGCGCTGGCGCGGCGCGGCGCCAAGGTGGTCGTCTCGGCGCGCAAGGCGGCACCCCTGGAGGCCTTTGCCGCCGCCCATCCCGGCGCGATGGCGCTGCCGCTCGACGCCGCCGCCCCCGGCGCGCTGAAGGCGGGCATGGCGCAGCTGCTGGCGCGGCACGGCCGGCTCGATCTGGCGCTCTACTGCGCCGGCCACTACCTGCCGGTGCGCGCCACGGCCTACGACCTCGACGAGGTGATCCGCCACCAGGACATCAACGTCACCGGCGCGATGCGGATGCTCGACGCTGTGCTGCCGACATTGCTCGCCCAGCGCAGCGGCCACATCAGCCTCGTCGCCAGCGTGGCCGGTTACCGCGGCCTGCCGCAGGCGCTGGCGTATGGCCCGACCAAGGCGGCGCTGATCAACATGGCCGAGGTGCTGCAGATGGACCTGAAGCCCAGCGGCATCGACGTGTCCGTCATCAACCCCGGTTTCGTCGAGACGCCGCTGACCGCGCAAAACACCCACCCGATGCCGGGGCTGATCACCCCCGAGGTGGCGGCCGCGGAGATCCTGAAGGGCTGGGCGCGGGGAGAATTCGAGCTTCATTTCCCCAAGCGCTTCAGCCGGGTGCTCAAGCTGCTGGGGTTGCTCGGTGACGGGCTGTATTTTTCGCTGGTGCGCCGCGCTACCGGCTTGTGAAAGGAGCGGCATGATCGCCGTGAACCCGCCGAATCCCCGCCATCCAGACCCCCGTGTCGCCCGGGTGATCACCTTCTTCGAGCGGCTCGCTCCAGCGGATCTGGACCAGCTGGGCGCGCTCTACGCGCCCGCGGCCCGCTTCAAGGACCCGTTCAACGAGGTGCACGATGTGCCCGGCATCCGCCGCGTGTTCGCGCACATGTTCGACAACCTCGGGACACCGCGTTTCAGCGTGCTCGACGCCGTCGCCGAGGGCGACCAGTGTTTCCTGACCTGGGATTTCCTGTTCGAGGCGCCCCGCCTGGGGCCGGGCACGACGACGATCCACGGCAGCTCGCACCTGCGCTTCGGCGCGGACGGGCGGCTGGTGCTGCACCGCGACTACTGGGACGCGGCCGAAGAGCTGTACGAGAAGCTGTACGCGATCGGCGCGCTGATCCGCTGGCTGAAGCGCCGCGCCGCGGGTTGACCGCGCACCAGCTCAGCGGGCCGGATCGTCGGAATCCAGCTGCCCCTCGGACAGCGTGTGGAGCTGAAACTTGCCCTCGGCGGTGACCAGCCAGACCTCGGGATAGACCACGGTTTTCATGCCGCGTGGCGGCGGCGGATAGGGCTCGGCCGCGTAGACCATGCGCTGGATCCACGGCACCACTTCGTGGGCAGAGGCCGGGTAGCGGACGATCCGCAGATCGGTGACACGCCCGCGGCTGTCGACGGTGGTGCGGAAGGCGGCGATCGCGTGGAGCATCGGCGGCAGCTTGCCGTCGAAGACCTGCGGCCAGTAGCGCATGTAGAGGTGGCGGGCGCCGTTGATGCGGTATTCGGCGGCGTTGCGCGCGGCCTCGGTGCCGAGGCTGGCGATCTCGTCGAGCGGCTGGGGCTCGGGCGCCGTCGTGAACTGGGCGAATGCCGGCAGGGCAGCGAAGACCCACCCTGCCAGCAACCCCATCCCCCACACGCGCCATGGCGGCTGCTGCGGGCTTTCTTGGTGTGCTCGGCCGCGGGACGGCCGGGTTCCATCGAGTCTAGCGATCACTTGCGCAGCTCCGGTGTGCATAGTTGGCAGACTGGGCCTTGGCGGCGCTCAGCGCATCCAGCCCTTGCGGCGGAAGTAGATCAGCGGTGCGGCCACCGACGCCACCATCAGCCCGAGCGCAAACGGGTAGCCCCAGGGCTGCGTCAGCTCGGGCATGTGCTGGAAGTTCATGCCGTAGATGCTGGCGATCAGCGTCGGCGGCAGCAGCGCGACCGAGGCCACCGAGAAGATCTTGATGATCTTGTTCTGGTTGATGTTGATGAAGCCGACGGTGGCGTCCATCAGGAAGTTGATCTTGTCGAACAGGAAGGCGGTGTGCGAGTCGAGCGAATCGATGTCGCGCATGATCTGGCGCGCCTCCTCGAACTGCTCGGCGTTCAGCAGGCGGCTGCGCATCATGAAACTCACCGCGCGGCGCGTGTCCATCACGTTGCGGCGGATGCGGCCGTTCAGGTCTTCCTGGTGCGCGATGGCCGAGAGCGCCTCGCCCGCGGCGCGGTCGTCCACATCCTGCTTGAGCACACGCGCGCTGACCTTCTCCAGCGAGTCGTAGATGCCTTCGAGCGCGTCGGCCGAGTATTCCGCGTCGGCGTCGTAGAGCTTGAGCAGCACGTCCTTGGCGTCCTCGATCATGGCCGGGATGCGCCGCGCGCGCAGGCGCAGCAGGCGGAACACGGGCAGGTCTTCCGAGTGGACCGAGAACAGCACGTTGTGGTGCAGGATGAAGGCCACGCGCACGTTGCGCGGCGTCTCGCCGTCATCGATCAGGAAGTCGGAGCGGATGTGCAGCTCGCCGTTGTCTTCCTCGTAGAAGCGGGCGGATTCCTCCAGATCGTCGTCGACGATGTTCTCGGGAATCGTCAGGTCGAAGCGCGCCTGGATCCAGCCCTTTTCCTGGGTGGTGGGCGCTTCCAGGTCGACCCAGACCGGCGCAACGTGGGCCAGGGCTTCGGGGGCGTCGATTTCTTCCTGAAACAGGCGGCCGTTGGCCAGGGTGAAGACGTTGAGCATCAGAACTCCTGCAGATCGTGCCCGGAGGGGGGACGTTCACCGAGGGTGACTGCTGTCCGAGTTCAACTCCTGTGCCGGCGGGAAGAACCAATTATTGCACCGCGGAAGCGGGTGTGTCTGAATGCTCGAAAACCCGTGGACAGCGCGCGTATTCAGGGGTGCAGGGCAATTCCACACGGCGGTTGCAGGGTGTGACAGGGAGGGCTTGTCAGCGATTCACGAAATGGTCACACTGGCCTCAGCGTCTCCCCACCCAACCTCTCGAAAGGAGGCCTCATGAATCTCACGATCAGCGGTCATCATCTGGAAGTTACCCCGGCTCTGCGCGAATACGTGCTGACCAAGCTGGACCGGGTTACCCGTCACTTTGACCAGGTAGTGGATGTCAACGTGCTACTCACCGTGGAGAAGCAGAAGGAAAAGGAACGCCGGCAACGCGCCGAGGTCACACTGCACGTCAAGGGACGTGACATCTTTGTGGAAAGTGCCAATGAGGATCTCTATGCCGCGATCGATCAGTTGATGGACAAGCTCGACCGCCAGGTCGTGCGTCACAAGGACAAGTTGCAGGACCACCACCACACCGCGCCCAAGCGCATTGCCCTCACCGGCGAAGCGGTCTGACGGCGGTTCGAGTCGCACGACCCCAGGTCCCGCGACTCTGTGGCAGACGGCCCCCGCAGCGGGGCCGTTGTCATTTTTGAAAGAAATGAACAAGTTGAACGTTGCCCATCGGCAACCGGGGCCTGCATGGCCTGTTCCGAGGGCGAGATGCTGCGTACAGCTGCCGCGCTGATTCCTATAATCAGCTCCCCGAACACACCCGACCCGCGCTTGCCAAGGCTCATGCTCAAACCGGCGCCCGATCTCGATGAACCGTCTCGCCGCGATCCTCCCTGCTGGCAATGTGCTGGTGAACGTGGACGCTTCCAGCAAGAAGCGCGCGTTCGAGCAAGCTGGTCTGCTGTTTGAAAACCAGCACGCCATTGCCCGTGCCACTGTCTCCGACAACCTCTTTGCACGAGAGCGTCTGGGTTCGACCGGACTGGGCCATGGCGTTGCCATTCCCCATGGTCGCATCAAGGGCTTGAAGAATCCGCTGGCCGCCGTGGTCCGCCTGGCGCAGCCGATTGCGTTCGAGGCCCCGGATGACGAGCCGGTCGTGCTGCTGATCTTCCTGCTGGTGCCGGAAGCGGCCACGCAGCGCCACCTGGAAATCCTCTCCGAGATCGCCGAGCTGCTGTCCGACCGCGAACTGCGCGAGCGGATGAAGGTCGAGACCGATCCGGTCAAGCTGCACGAGATGATTTCCCGCTGGGAACCACTGCGCTCGGTGGCCTGAGCCTGAGTCGAGTCTGATTTGAAACCGACCGTCATCAGCGCGGAGGCGCTGTTCGATTCCCACCGCGCCATGCTGAAGTGGGAGTGGATCGCCGGGCACGCCCATCCGGAACGCCGTTTCGATGAAGTCGCCGTGCGCGATGCGCAGTCGGCGGCCGATCTGGTCGGCTACCTCAACTACATCCACCCGTACCGCGTCCAGATCGTCGGCCGGCGCGAGGTCGGCTACTTGGCCGAGGCCGAGTCCGAGGCCCAGGAGCGCCGCATCTCGCGCATCGTCGCGCTGGAGCCGCCGGTGGTGGTGGTGGCCGATGGCTGCACGCCGCCGGACCGGCTGGTGGCGATGTGCGAGCGCGCTGAGATCCCGCTGTTCTGCACCCGCGAATCGGCCGGCCACGTCATCGACGTGCTGCGCGGCTACCTCGGCCAGCACTTCGCCGAGCGCACCTCGCGCCACGGCGTGTTCATGGACATCCTCGGCCTGGGCGTGCTGCTGACCGGCGAGTCCGGCCTGGGCAAGAGCGAGCTGGGGCTGGAGCTGATCTCGCGTGGCCACGGGCTGGTCGCGGATGACGTGGTCGATCTGTTCCGCGTGTCGCAGTCGGCGATCGAGGCGCGCTGCCCGGAGCTGCTGCGCAACCTGCTCGAAGTGCGCGGCATCGGCCTGCTCGACATCAAGGCCATCTTCGGCGAGACGGCCGTGCGCCGGAAGATGCGCCTGAAGCTGATTGTCCACATGGTGCGCAAGGAAACGCTGGAGCGCGATTTCGAGCGCCTGCCCTACGAGCCTCTGTACGAGGACATCCTCGGCATGCCGGTGCGCAAGGTGATCATCGCGGTGGACGCCGGGCGCAATCTGGCGGTGCTGGTCGAAGCCGCAGTGCGCAACACCGTGCTGCAGCTGCGCGGCATCGACACCTACAAGGAATTCATCAAGCGCCACCGCGACCTGATGGACCGCGGCGAGCCGGGGCTCTGAGCCGCCGGCCGACTGGCGCTTACTTCACCGCCCGGTGCGCGCAGTCCGGCTTGGTGCAGTGGGCGTAGAGCGCCAGGGTGTGTTCCTGCAGCGCGAAGCCGCGTTCCTGCGCGATGGTGCGCTGGCAGGCTTCGATCTGCGCGTCGAAGAACTCCTCGACATGGCCGCAGTCCAGGCAGACCAGGTGGTCGTGGTGCTCGCCTTCGTTCAGCTCGAACACCGACTTGCCGCTCTCGAAGTGGTTGCGGCTCAGCAGGCCGGCCTGTTCGAACTGCATCAGCACGCGGTAGACGGTGGCCAGCCCGATGTCGGCGCCGTCGTGCAGCAGCACCTTGTAGACGTCCTCGGCCGTCATGTGGCGCTGCTGGGCGCGCTGGAAGATTTCAAGGATCTTGATGCGCGGCAGGGTGGCCTTCAGGCCCGAGCTTTTGAGTTCTTCCGCGTTCGTCATGGGATTGCCGGTTCGGCCGATGGTGGCTCGCTAGAATGGCCGGATCATATCGGGATGTGCCGCTCACGGCGGTGTCCAACACCAAAACCACATGGCTGCTCCGACCCGTTTCTCCCTCCCCGCGTCGACCCTCGTGCTCATGGCTGCTGCCACGCTGGCCGGGTGCTCGACCATCTCGTCCGACGGTTCGCTGCTCGGTTTCATCACGCCCTACCGCATGGAAGTGGTGCAGGGCAATGTCGTCACCCAGGACATGGTCGCGCAGCTGCGCCCCGGCCTGTCGAGCGACCAGGTGCGTACTCTGCTGGGCGCGCCGCTGCTGGCCGATGTGTTCCACGCCAACCGCTGGGACTACGTCTTCACCATCCGCCGCCAGGGTGCGCCGGCCCAGCAGCGCCGCGTGACCGTCTTCTTCGAGAACGACCGCGTGGCCCGTTTCGAGGCCGACGCTGTGCCGACCGAGCGCGAGTTCGTGGCCTCGATCGACGTGGTCAAACCGTCCTCGCGCAAGACCGTGCTCGAACTCGACGAGCAGCAGCTGCGCGCCATTCCCGTGCCCGCCCCCAGCCGCTCCGCGCTGCTGCCGGGCACGGCGGCCAGCGGCCCGCTGCGCTCCTATCCTCCGCTGGAAACCTCTGTCCGATGAACGCTCCCGCCGCCACCCCGTCCACCCCCGCGCCGCTGCGCATCGCCATCGCCGGCTGCACTGGCCGCATGGGCCACATGCTCATCGAAGCCGTCATGGCCGCCGATGACTGCGTGCTCGCTGGTGCACTCGACCGTGAAGGCAGCCCCGCCATTGGCCAGGACGCTTCCGCCTTCCTCGGCAAGGCCAGCGGTGTCACCATCACCGCCGACCTGCGCGCCGGCCTGCAGGGCGCCGACTGCCTGATCGACTTCACGCGCCCGGAAGGCACGCTGGCGCACCTGGCCGTCTGCCGCGAACTGGGCGTGCAGCTGGTCATCGGCACCACCGGCTTCTCGGACGCACAGAAGGCCGAGATCGCCGCCGCCGCCGAGGACGTGGCCATCATGATGGCGCCCAACATGAGCGTCGGCGTCAACGTCGTGCTGCGCCTGCTGGACATGGCCGCCCGCGCGCTGAACGAGGGCTACGACATCGAGATCATCGAGGCCCACCACCGCTTCAAGGTCGACGCGCCGAGCGGCACCGCGCTGAAGATGGGCGAGGTCGTGGCGGATGCGCTGGGCCGTGACTTGAAGGACTGCGCGGTCTACGGGCGTGAAGGCGTCACCGGCGAGCGCGACCCGAGCACCATCGGCTTCGCCACCATCCGCGGCGGCGACGTGGTCGGCGACCACACCGTGCTGTTCGCCGGCATCGGCGAGCGCATCGAGATCAGCCACAAGTCCAGCAGCCGCGCGACCTACGCGCAGGGCAGCCTGCGCGCCGTGCGCTTCCTCGCCGGCAAGGCCCGTGGCCTGTACGGCATGAACGACGTGCTCGGCCTGGGCTGACCCGCGTGGACGGGCTGGCTCGGATCTGGTCGGCCGGCGACGGCGTTTCGCGCACCGTCGCGGCGCTGCTGCTGGCGATGTCGGTGTCGGCCTGGGTGCTGATCCTGTGGAAAGGCTGGGTGCTGACGCGGGCGCGGCGTGACCTGGCGCGGGCGGTGCCGGTGTTCTGGTCGGCGCCCGACGTGCCGACCGGCCGCACGCAACTCGCCGCGCTCGACCGCGAGCAGGTGCTGGTGCCCATGCTCGACGCGCTGCTCCAGCAGGCCGCGCCCGGCACGCTCGACGCCGGCAGCGATGCCGAATCGCGGCTCACGCGCCTCTTGCGCGACGCGCTGCACCGCGTGCTCGGGCAATTGCAGCTGGGTCAGGTGCTGCTCGCCTCGGTCGGCAGCACGGCACCCTTCGTCGGGCTGTTCGGCACCGTCTGGGGCATCTACCACGCGCTGCTGGGCATCTCGGCGACCGGCTCGATCAGCATCGACAAGGTGGCGGGGCCGGTGGGCGAATCGCTCATCATGACCGCGGCGGGGCTGGCGGTGGCAATTCCCGCCGTGCTGGCCTACAACGTGTTCGGCCAGTGGGTCAGCGCCTGCGAGGCGGACCTCGAAGGCTTCGCGCACGACCTGCGCGAGATGGCCCTGGGCAAGCAAAACCAGCAGAACCAGCGGGAGCGCGGCGATGGCCTTCGGGCGCCTTGAACGCCGCAAGGCCGAGGCGCCGATCAGCGACATCAACATGACGCCGCTGATCGACGTGATGCTGGTGCTGCTGGTGATCTTCATGATCACCGCGCCGCTGATGACCTCGAGCCTGAAACTCGATCTGCCCAAGGCCGACGGCGCCGCTCCCACCGAGCAGACGCCGACCGCGATCAGCCTCGGCCTGCAGGCCAACGGCGCGCTCTACTGGGGCGAGGAGCGGCTGGAACCCCCGGCCTTCGCCGAGCGGCTGAAGGACATCGAGCGCCGTGGTGGCGAGCGCCCCGAGGTGCTGCTGCGGGCCGACAAGCTGGTGCCCTATGGCCGCGTGGCCGAGCTGATCGGGCAGCTGCAGCAGGCCGGACTGAGCCGGATCGCCTTCATCACCGAGCCGGTGCGATGAACTTGTGCTGGCTGGCGTGATTCGCAGGCTTGTGCAACACGGATACACCACTGGCTTAACCGATTGTGTATCCGCTGAGATAGCGGCATGATCGTACTGCATTAAATACGAGGTCCGCAGGCGTTCTTTTCATGCGATGTTAGTTGCGAGTCCGATTGGATCCTTGCTCATGGTGCTCTTGAGCGCGACTTCTGCAATGCATTGCCTCTTAAATTGAGGTTCATCTACGGGACATGACATGGGACAGTTTCGCTTAAATGCTGAGATTCTAAAAACTCTCCGAGTTTTGATCGATATTGAGTCGAATTTTCTGGATGAGATACTAGAAAATATTGACGGAAAAATATCTCCATGCCTATCAATCGAGGATGAAATATCTTCCGTTATATCGAGAATAAAATCACCTCAAGATGTAAAGTATATAAATAGATATATTATTGCCGAGTCAATCGTCGGCGTTCATTTCCTAAAGCAAAACGCAAGAATGAGGGTTGTGGATTTTTTAAATGAAATAGTAAAAAGTGCAGATGATTTAGATGATTCGATAGAGAGGCATTATATTGGAGAGAATAAAAATTCTCTCTACGAAAATTTATTGAAAATACTGACGTCTGATGTTATATCGACATCAACAAAGTCTGTGAGGCTTCTTCAGGCTAGCGAAAAGATTTTTCTAAAAAGTTCCGTAATAACTGAAATACGCCCAGTGTTTCATGATGATGTGGATGACAAAATAATGGGGTCTTTGGTTATGCACGAGCTTAAAGTGTCGTATAGAATTTCCGGTGATATTAATGATGTGTTTTTAACTTTGGATTCTGTTGATATTCGCGAGCTAAGGGATACTCTGGACCGAGCATTATTAAAAGCGGGATCAATAGAAAAAAGAATAAAAAATGACACAAATGTATTTGGTTCATTGATTGAGGTGGATTCAGATGTCTAATTATAATACATCCAGATTCTGTGCGCCTGATTTGATGGTGGTTGATTATAAAATTTCTGATGGTGACGTATTTGAACTTAACGCAAGGAAAAAAATCCACAAATATCGAGAGCTTGGCAATCAAATGCTATTGCTTAAAAAGTTGGAAGAAAAAATAAAAACCCAAAGTAAAAATCAAATTCTGCAATTAAAAGATAGTGACGGAGGCGGTGGGGTTGCTGAGGGTTGGATTTCAAATGAAACAGTTAATAATTTACTCAGGTGCTTGATATTGAATGATTTAAATGTCGAGATTGATTATTATGAAGAGCAAATTTTCGATATGGGCTTAATGATTGAAGATAGATTTATTAAAATATTAAATACTATAGCATTATGCATAAATTCCTGCGAAGGTGATAAGGATGTTTTTGTCATTTCTGCAAATGATGATTTCACGACAGAAATGAAAGAGGAGATAAGATTGCGATTCCCTGTTAAGGGGGATGATTTTCTTAAATCCTTGTACGCGGATTTTTTGTCGGCATTTAAGCGGGGATTATTGGATTATTCTGGGTGGGAGCTTTCTTTAGTGCGTCGATGGGATGATTGGAGTATAAAATTGACTGCTCTTGATAAGCAGTCTCAATCAAGTTTGATTGTTGTTTAAAATTTATACGATTGCCTGTAGAATTTTGGAATCAAATCAATGATATGAGACCATGCTCAAGAGCCGTGACTTCTCGCTTTCCCCAGAAGACCTAGAAAAGCTCCG
>NZ_CAWURG010000005.1:0-101121 GCF_963924895.1 uncultured Sphaerotilus sp. | reverse complement strand
GACAGCACGCCAGCGTGCTTGTCCTTGATGCGCAGCTTGAGGGTCTTCACGGCTTCCATCCGGCAACTGTATTTCCATACATGTCGGTTGACAAGCCGTCCCGGCTTGAACGCTCGACCCCGGGCTGAACCCCGGGGCTTGTCGCTTCGTCCGGGTCATCCCCGGGGCCGGTCCTGCGTTAAGGACTGGCCCCGGGGATTCTGAGCGTGAACCCAGTTCAGGTACCGGGCGGTTTTATGTCGCAGAATCAGGACGCTCGTCGTCCGTCCCGGAGGTGGAACATGTGGAAACGAATCGCGGTGGTGTGGACCCTGGTCAAGGTCGATGCACGGGTGCTCTGGTACGCCCTGCAGCATCCGCAGTCGCCCGGCTGGCTCAAGGTCGGTGTCGTTGGCATGGTCGCCTACCTGCTGTCGCCGATCGACCTGATCCCGGACGTGCTGCCGGTGATCGGTGTCGTCGATGACCTGGTGCTGATCCCGCTGGCCATGCGCTGGCTGCTGAAGCGCCTGCCCGCGGCGATCCGGGACTACGCCGAACGCCGTGCCCGCGGCGAGTCGGTCGACAAACCAGGCCGTCCCACGACGGTGCGCGTGGTCGACTGAGGTCCCGGCGACAGGACCTGCGCCGCTGACGTACGATCGGGTCCATGAACCTGATCGACTTCGAACTCCGCGGCGAGTTCATCCCCCTGGATGCCCTGCTCAAGGCCACCGCCGTCGCGCACAGCGGCGGCGCTGCCAAGACCCTGGTCGCTGATGGCCAGGTGCAGGTCGACGGCCAGCCCGAATCACGCAAGACCTGCAAGATCCGCGCAGGTCAGGTGGTGACCGTCGAGATGGCGCACACGCGCATCCGCGTCCACGCCCCGGCCCTCTGAAGCTTCAGCCCTGGTCCGGTCGCCGGAACTTTCCGGCGGACGGACACTCTCAATGTGGTCCACGGGCATTTCCGCCCAACCATGTCCACCCTAGAGGAAATGATGAACCGATTCTGGCGTACCGCGGTGTGTGTGCTGGCCCTGAGCACGGCCCTGGCTCCTGCGCTCTCCGAGGCCAAGCGCCTCGGCAGCGGCGGGTCTTCCGGGATGCAGCGCAGCCTGCCTTCTCGCAGCACCCCGATGCAGAACGCGCCGGCGCAGGCCCCGCAGCAGGCCGCACCGACCGCGCCGATGGCCGGTGCCGCCGCGACGGGTGCAGCAGCCGCGGGCAAGCGTTCCTGGATGGGCCCGCTCGCCGGTCTGGCTGCGGGTCTCGGCATTGCCGCCCTGATGAGCCATTTCGGCATGGGTGAAGCCTTCGGCAACTTCCTGATGATCGCCCTGCTGGTCATGGCAGCGCTGGCCGCCTTCGCGTGGTTCAAGCGCCGCTCGGCCGGCAACGGTTCGCGTCCGGCCATGGCCGGTGCGGGCGCAGGCCCGGCCTTCGGCACGGCGCAGGCGGACACCCCGGCGCAACGGACGGCGCACAGCGTGAGCTGGCCCGGTTCGGTGGGTGCCGGTGCTCCGGGCAGTGCCGCGGCGAGTTTCTCCCCGGCGGGATCGGCTTCAGCTGCAGCGAGCCTGCCGGCGGATTTCGACCGCCCCGGCTTCGAGCGCATCGCCCGCATGATCTTCATCCGCATGCAGGCCGCCAATGACCGCAATGATCTGAACGATCTGCGCGAGTTCACGACGCCCGAGATGTTCGCCAGCATCCGCACCGACCTGCAGGACCGCGGCAGCAAGGCGCAGGAAACCGATGTGGTCGAGGTGCGGGCCGAGATCATCGACTTCGACCGTGAAGCACAGCGCGACGTGGTCAGCGTGCGCTACACCGGCCTGATCCGCGAAGAAGCCGGTGCACAGGCGGCGCCATTCGACGAGGTCTGGCACCTGATCCAGCCGAGCGACCGCAGCCGCAACTGGGCGATCGCAGGCATCCAGCAAGCAGGCTGACCCACGGCCGGCACGGTGTGCCGGTGTCGGGCGCACTCAGGCGATCATGACCCTGTTGCGCCCGAGGTGCTTGGCACGGTAGAGCAGATCATCGGCCGCCCCGTAGAGCAATTCCACGGTGGTGCCCAGATCCTCCAGCTGGGTCGTGCCGATGGCCACCACCCCGACCGAGACGGTGATCTGCAGGGGCAGCCCGTTCCGCCCGGGCATCGACAGCGACGCGATGGTCTGCCGCAGATCCTCGGCCAGTTCGAGCGCGCCGGCCCGGTCCGTCAGCGGCAGCCCGATGCAGAATTCCTCGCCGCCCATCCGGCCGAACACGTCCGACGCCCGCAGGCGCAGGCGCACCGCCTCGGAAAATCGCCGCAGCACCAGGTCACCGACCAGATGGCCGTGCTCGTCGTTCACCCGCTTGAAGTGGTCCAGATCGAGCAGCACCAGTGCCATCGGTGTGCGCTCGCGCCGGCAGCGGTCGAGCAGGTGGTCCAGCATCGACCGAGCCGTTGCCCGGTTGTAGCAACCCGTCAGCTCGTCGTGCGAGGCGAGTTGTTCCATCTGCCGCTGCGTGCGCTCGAAGTTGGCCAGCAGAAAGCCGAAGCTGACTCCGATCAACGCCAGAAATGCCGTCATGAGCGTCAGGCCTTGCGTCCATCCGGGCTGCAACAGATCGACATAGCGGTCCGGTTCCACCAGAGCATGTGCAGCGCGCGCCGTCAGCGCGACACAGCACACGCCCAACATGATGGAGATGGACCGCAAGGACGGTTCAAGCTTCCAAGCATTTCGCCAAAGGACCTGGAGACTGGGAACCAGCAGCAACGCGAACCAGAAGCTGGCCACTGCCGCATAGTAGGCGTAGGGTTTTGGGTGCAGAACCGTCCAGGCCATCAGCAACAGTCCGCTGCCAAAGAGGATCTTGGTGGCACGCGGCAGGTTCCGCTGGCAGACGAACTGGTGCAGCGCCTGGCCATACACCGTGAGTCCCATCGCCATCAGACCGTTGCTGAGCAGAATCCCAGGACCCAGCGGAATCCAGTGTCGCAGCGGAATGGCCAAGAAGCCCAAGAGCAGCAGCAAGCTGCCGTAGGCCCAGGTGCGCAACTCGGGTCTGTCGGCCATGAGCGAGCGACGCGCCAGAAACAGATCCAGCACAAGCATGGCGTAGCCAGTCACCAAGGCGATCAGGACAGTCGGCAAATGGATGATGGTCATACTGCACTGGCCGACAAGCTGCTGTGGTGCCGCGTTGCCCCCCGCCCCGCGTGTCTCCTGCATGCCTTGTGGCCGTCACGCAGTATCCATCAGCCTGAACTGAAAATATCTCCATGGCACCCTCGACACCTCCCAATTCCTTCGCACCGGCGCCATCGTTGCCTTTGTCACGTCTGGACGGTGAGTTGCTGACCCTGTTGCGCGGACGCAGCACGGCCGCACTGGGGACGCTGACGGAGAGCGGGGAGGTCGCCCTGTCGATGGTGCCCTATGCCTTCGACACAGCCGGCGGCGCATTCGTGATCCTCATCAGCGGACTCGCCGCACACACGCGGCAGTTGCAGGCCCATCCGCGCGCCAGCCTGCTCATCTGCGACAGCGAGGACCGGGCCGACAACGTGCACGCCCTGGCCCGGGTCAGCCTGGATGTCGAAGCCGACTGGCCGATCGCGGACTCCGCGCAAGCGCGCAGTGCGCAGGACATCTACCTGGCCCGTCACCCTGCCGCAGAACTGCTCACGCAGTTGCCCGACTTCCGGTGGGTGCGCCTGCGTCCGTTGCAGGCGCGGCACGTGGCCGGTTTCGGCGCGGCCCGCACGATCGACCAGACACGCCTGCTGGAGATGATGGGCAATAACCCCGACCAAAGGAGGTAGATTTGGTTCCGGAATTAATACACAGTTGCATTGTGCAATTTTGCACTTAGCGACTGAGGAACTTCGCGATGGACATGCAAGCGATGCAGAACTTCCTGAGCACGACGGCTCTGGACCTGGGCATCAAGATCCTGGCGGCGATCGCCTTCTGGATCGTGGGCCGGTGGCTGATCGGCAAGGTGGTGGGCTTGATCCAGGCGGGCATGAACCGCAATTCGATCGACCCGACGCTGACCAAGTACCTCGGCTCGATCATCACGATCGCCCTGAACATCACCCTGGTGCTCGGCATCCTGGGCTACTTCGGCATCCAGACCACCTCGTTCGCCGCGATGCTGGCTGGCGCCGGTGTGGCGATCGGCGCGGCCTGGAGCGGCATGCTCGGCAACTTCGCCGCCGGCGCCTTCATGCTGGTGCTGCGCCCGTTCAAGGTGGGTGACTTCGTGAGCATCGGCGGCATGACCGGCACGGTCCACGAACTGGGTCTGTTCGCCACCACGATCATCACCCCGGACAACGTCATGACCTTGGTCGGCAACGGCAAGGTCTTCGGCGACACGGTACAGAACTTCTCGGCGCTGCCCTCGCGCCGCGTCGAGCGCACCGCACAGCTGGCGCAGGGTGTCGATCCGCTGGACGCCATCGCACGCCTGAAGGCGGCGGTCGCCAAGATCCCGAACGTGGTCGCCAGCCCGGCGCCTGAAGTCAACCTGCTCGACTTCAAGCTCGAAGGCCCGGTGATCTCGGTGCGCCCGTACACGCACACCGACAACTACTGGCAGGTCTACTTCGACACCAACGAAGCCATCATCAAGGTCTGCCAGGAAGCCGGCTGGCCGGTGCCGGCGGCCTACCACAAGGTGGTTCAGAGCTGATTGGCCACAGGCGCTGCGGCCAGCTGGCTGGCCAGTTGCCGCAGCAGCAGGCGTGCCGTGCTCACGATGGTGGCGCACGGCACAGCCAGCAGCACCATCTTGTGCTTCTTGCCGTCGTGGGCAATCAACGCCACTCGCCAGCGACGGTTACACCACAGACTCATTCTGTGTTCATTTTGATGATGCGGCGCAACATCAACTCCGGGAATACGCTACAATCGCAGCTGCTGTCTCTGACGCAACTGCCGCGACGTCTTCACCGACCTTCGCATGGCAGCAACGACAACAGGCACAGCTGTTTCGTTCATCCCCTCTGACCTTCCTCTTTCCCCTCATCCCTCCGGCATTCGAATCCTGATGTTGTTCAGGATCTTGTTTGCGGGGCTGTAGGCGCGGTCGGCGGCGATGCTGTTCGACCCGGGCGGGCTATTTCTCCACCCCTTTGAAGCTGCGAGCGTGGCGCGTTGACGGATGACGCCTCATGGACGCTGGCCCGCCATTGCGTTTGTCGCACGTGTTGTGCTGACAGCGCTAGCCTGAACGGCGCCCATCGACGGTGCCAGATGAGAACCCATGAGCTTTGATACCCTTGGCCTGAACGAAGTCCTGCTGAAGTCCCTGACCGATTCCGGTTACGAGACCCCGACCGAAGTGCAGGCACAGACCATTCCCGCCGCCCTCGCCGGCTCCGATCTGCGCGTGTGCTCCAACACCGGCAGCGGCAAGACGGCTGCATTCGTCCTGCCCGCCCTGGAGCGTGTGCTCGCCGCCCGTGCCGACGCTGCTGCACGTGGCGTCAAGGGCTTCCAGCCGAACAAGGGCCCCCGCGTCCTGATCCTGACCCCGACGCGTGAACTCGCCCTGCAAGTCTCGAAGGCGGCGATGACCTACGGTCGTCACGTCCCGGGTCTGCGTGTGGCCACCGTCGTCGGCGGCGTGCCTTACGGCGCCCAGCTCGCCGCACTGCGTGGTCAGCTCGACCTGCTGATCGCCACCCCGGGTCGCCTGATCGACCACCTCGACAGCGGCAAGGCCATCCTCGGCCAGGTCGAACTGCTGGTGCTCGACGAAGCCGACCGCATGCTGGACATGGGCTTCATCGAGGACATCGAGCGCATCGCCGAATCGCTGCCCGCCGAGCGCCAGACCGTCATGGTCAGCGCCACCTTCGCAGGTCAGGTGGGCCGTCTGGCCGACCAGATCCTCAAGGACGACGCCCAGCGCATCGAGATCGCCAACCACACCGACAACCACGCCAGCATCGAGCAGCAGCTCCTGTGGGCCGACAGCCTGGACCACAAGTCCGCGCTGCTGGAGCACATCCTGACCGACAAGGACATGCAGCAAGCGGTGATCTTCACCAGCACGCAGCGTGACGCCGACGATCTGGCCGCCCGCCTGTACGACCTCGGCCATGCCGTGGCGCCGCTGCACGGTGGCATGCCGCAAGGCCGCCGCACCCGCACGCTGATGGCCCTGCGCCGTGGCGAGCTGCGCATCCTGGTGGCCACCGACGTCGCTGCCCGCGGCATCGACGTGCCGACCATCAGCCACGTCATCAACTACGGTCTGCCGATGAAGGCCGAGGACTACGTGCACCGCATCGGCCGTACCGGCCGCGCTGGCCGCACCGGTCGCGCCATCACGCTGGCCGAGCGCCGTGACGTGTCGATGATCCGCCGCATCCAGCAGTTCACGACCCGTTCCATCCCGATCGGCATCATCGAAGGTCTCGAGCCGACCCGTCCGGCACCGGAAATGAGCCCGAACCGTGGCCCGATGCGTGAAGGTGGTCGTCCGCCGTTCCGTGGTGCCCCGGGCCGTGGCGCTCCTGGCGGTGGCTACCGTGGGGCGAACCCCGGCTATGGCGCTCCGCGCCATGACGGTCCGCGTCCGGACAGCCGTTTCGACGGCCCGCGTGGTGGCGATGCCCCGCGTTTCGACAACGACCGCGGTGCTCCGCGCAGCGCGCCCCGTTTCGACAACGACCGTGGCGCCCCGCGCAGCGGTTTCGGTGCTGGCCGCCCGGCCATGCGTCCGCGCAGCAACGGTCCGCGCTGAGCGCGGATCGAATCCCGGCGGCGCAAGCCGCCAGGACATGAAAAAACCGGCCAGTGATGGCCGGTTTTTTTTCGTCTGCAGCGCGGTGTGACTCAGTGCCCGCGCCACTCGCCGCCGCGCCGCTCCCAGCCGCGCTGGCCACGTTCCCAGCGTCGCGGCTCCCAGCGCTGCCCCTGGCGCTGCGGCTCCCAGTGCCCGGGCATCCAGACATGGCGCCCGCCGGACCAGTTCCAGAACCCCTCGATCCAGAGGTAGCCGACGGCGGGCGGCGGACCCGGTCGTTCCATGCGCACCGGCGGCGGCTCGACCACGACCACGCCGCCATCCTCATAGCCTCGCTGATGCGGATAGGGCGCCACCACGCAGCCGGCCAGCCCGGTGCCGAACACCAGCATCGTCACGGCCAGCGCACGTCGCACCGGAAAAGTCACCTTGGTCGTTGTCATGGCGGTCACGGCGCACAGCGGCGCCGTTATGGTCGAACAGACCTCTTCAACGTGCCAGCACGGACCTGCGCTGACGGGCGCCCCTTTTGGCGCGGAAACTGGCGGCGCACGAAGGCCCAGATCAGCGCGGAGGCGTCCGGCCCGGTCGGATCGCTGAAGGGCAGCGACTTGGCACCGCCACTCCAGGCGTGCCCCATGCCCGTCACCAGCGCCAGCGTCACCACCACCCGCCGCCCCACGCGGTAGTCGGTGATGCGCAACGCCCGCCGCTGGCCGCGCTGCACCGTGCGCTCCGCGGTCGCCCGTGCACCGAGCGCTGTTGCCCAGAGCGTCGCGGCATCCACGCCATTGTTCGACGACACGACAAAGTCCATCGTGCCGTGCAGCACCAGCAAGGGCGGCCAGTGCGCGGCGGCGGCACCCGGTTCGTCCGGAGTCCCCCCGCGTCCGAACATCGCGCGCATGGCCGACAGCGACGAGTCGGCCGATCCCGGCGGCACGCCCGAGTGCATCGCCACCGCGACGAACCGGTCTGGCGCGCGGGCGGCCAACAGCGCGGCCATGCTGGCGCCAGCGGACAGCCCCGCCACGGCCACCCGCGCCGCATCCAGCGGATGCAGGCGCAGTACCTGGTCCAGCGCCAGCAGCAGCGTGGCGGCTTCGGCGTCGGCCAGGTGGGAGCGGGTGCCGTACCAGTTCCAGCAGCCCTGGGGATTCGCCAGCCGGTCCTGCTCCGGGTAGAGCACGGCGAAGCCCTGTTTCGCCGCGAGGCGGTTCATGCGCGTCAGCGCGGCGAAGCCCTCGGCGTCCTGGCTGCAGCCGTGCAGCATCACCAGCAGCGGCACCGCCGCACCGGCACGCAGGCCCGGCGGCAGGTAGAACCGGTAGCGCCTCGCACCGGCGGGGCCGAACACCAGCCCTGACGACCAATCACCGGTCTTGGGTGGCGCATGGGCCTTGGTGTTCAGGCCGATCTGCTGGACCGCCTTGCGGACGCTCTGCTTCACGGCCTTCTTCACTGCGCGCTGCACCATCTTGCCAGCGGCGGTGGTCAATCGCTGGGTCGAGGCCAGCAACGGGGAGAGCTTGACGGGGCGGCGCGCCATCCTTCAGGCGCCCTGGGCGCGGATGGGTTCCAGTGTCACTTTGACACCGCCCTCCGTCACCTTGAGCGCGCCGGGACGCCAGCCTTGCCGGGCCGCCTGGTCGACCGCGGCACGGTCGACCGTGTGCACGACCGTGCCCTCCAGCAGCTCCTCCGCCAGCAACCCGCCCCAGCGGTTCACATTCGACGACAGCAGGCTCGGCAGGCCGTCGATCGACAAGTTCTCGCGGCGCACCCGGTCGAGCCGGACCGTCGCGTCGCCCGCGTCGAAGCGCAGTCCGCTGCTGAACATGAGATTGCCCTTGAACAGGCGCGACGTGATCAGGCGCTCCTGCACGCCGAGGTCGAAGCCCAGCATCAGCCGGTCCTCGGCCGGCAGCAGCTTCAGCCGGGGCGAGGCCAGCCGCACGTCGAAGACCTCCAGCACCCGCCGGTTGGCGGGAAATCGTTCGGACAGTGCCGCGAGAATCTGCCGTTCGCTCAGCGTGAATTCGCGCGGACCGCTGGTGGCACAGCCAGTCCAACTGGCAGACAGACCCAGCAGGGCCAGAGCCGCTCCGCCCCGCAGGCAAAGGCGGCGGTCGCTCCTGGCCAGCGTGCGAACAGGGAAAACGGTCGGTTCAACAGGCATGTACGCACTCCCAGGACAGATCGTCGAGCCCATTCTAGTCAGGCCAGCCTGCGCTGCGGCCGATCCTGATTGACCCGGATCATCGGGACGCACTATATTACTGACCAGTTAGTCACTTAACACCCACGCCCTTGACCCTCCTCCCCGAGCCCACCTCCACCCCCTCGCACCAGCGGCGCAAGGCGGAACGCCCGCAGGAACTGCTGGATGCCGCATTGAGCCTGTTCGTGGAAAAGGGCTTCGCCGCCACGCGGACCGACGAGGTCGCGGCCCGGGCCGGTGTGTCCAAGGGCACGCTCTACCTCTACTACGCCAGCAAGGAAGAGCTGCTCAAGGCCGTCATCGCGCAGCGCCTGTCGAGCCAGATCGCCGAAGGCGCGCGCCAGGTGGCGGAGCACCAGGGCAGTTGCGCCGAGCTGCTGCTGGAGGTGCTCTCCCGCTGGTGGGAGGGCGTGATCGACAGCGACGCCTCCGGCGTGTTCAAGCTCATCATCACCGAGGTGCGCAATTTCCCGGACATCGCCGAGTTCTACGTCCGCGAGGTGGTGGAGCCGGGCCAGAACCTGATCGGCGGCGTGGTGCAGCGCGGCATCGACCGCGGCGAGTTCCGCCCGGTCGACGTCGGCGGGGTGGTGCATTCGCTGGTGCTGCCCATGGTGATGCTGTGCATCCACAAACATTCCCTCGGCGCCTGTGGCGCCGTGGATCCGCTGGTGCAGGCGCCGCACCAGTTCATCCGCCAGCACATCGAGCTGCTGCTGGGCGGCCTGCGCGCCCCTGTGCCCCCCACATCGCCCACACCATGAACCGTTCCGTCAAGTTCGCACTCGTCGCGCTGGTCGTCGTCGCCACGGTACTGGGCATCCGGCTCGTGCAAGGTCGGCGATCCGAGTCGTCTGCCTCGCCACCCAGCGCGCCCCCGGCCGCCTCCGCCGCGGTGGCCGCACTGGACCTGCGCGACCGTGATCTGGTCACCGCCCAGGTGGCCGACCTGCTGCGCACGCAGGCCCTCTCCGGCAGCGTGCGGGCCGTCAGCACGGCCATCGTCAAGGCCAAGGTCGCGGGCGAGTTGCGCCACCTCGAACCCCGCGAAGGCGACAGCGTGCGCGCCGGTCAGGTCGTCGGCGACATCGACGCCACCGAGTTCGAACTGCGTGTGAAGCAGGCCGTGCAACAGGCCGAAGCCGCCCGCGCGCAGGTGGACATCGCCCGGCGCCAGCTCGACAACAACCGCGCGCTGGTCGAGCAGGGTTTCATCTCCGCGACGGCGCTCGACACCTCGGTCGCCAACCACGCCGCGGCGCAAGCCAGCCTGCAGGCTGCCCTCGCCGCGGCCGATCTGGCCCGCAAGGCGCAGGCCGACACCGTGCTCCGGTCGCCGATCAACGGCACGGTCTCGCAGCGGCTGGCGCAGCCGGGCGAGCGGGTTGCCATCGACGCCCGCGTGCTGGAGGTGGTCGACCTGAGCCGGCTGGAACTCGAAGCCGCCCTGCCCGCCGCCGACGCCGGCACGCTGCGCGCCGGCGCAACCGCCGAGCTGAGCGTCGAAGGACTGACCGACCCGGTCAGCGCCCAGGTGGTGCGCCTGAATCCGGCCACGCAGGCGGGCACCCGCGCCGTGCTGGTCTACCTGAGCCTGCAGCCGGCACCGGGCTTGCGCGTGGGCCTGTTCGCCCGCGGCACGGTGGCGCTGGAGCAGCGCCGCGCGCTGAGCCTGCCGCTGTCGGCGGTGCGGCTCGACGACGCCCTGCCCTACGTGGTCGTGCTCGACGGACAGGCGCTGCGCCGCCGCACGGTGAAGACCGGCGCACGCGGGCTGGTGGACCGGGTCGAATCGGTCGAGATCACCGACGGCCTGCGCGACGGCGACCGCATCCTGCGCGGCAGCCTCGGCACCGTGCGCGACGGCACGCCCGCCCGGCTGGTCGCCGCGGCGCGCTGAGCGGAGCCCCCCACCATGTGGTTCACACGCGTCTCTATCACCAACCCGGTGATGGCCACCATGGCCATGCTGGCGCTGGTCGTGCTCGGCCTGTTCTCGTTCCAGCGGCTCAAGGTCGACCAGTTCCCGAGCGTCGAATTCCCGACCGTCGTGGTCAGCATCGACTACCCCGGTGCCTCGGCCGAGATCGTCGAGACCGAGGTGACGCGCAAGGTCGAGGAAGCGGTCAATGCCATCGCCGGCGTCAACCAGATCAATTCGCGCAGCTACTCGGGCACCTCGGTCGTCATCGTCCAGTTCAACCTCGACCTCGACAGCCGCCGGGCCGCGGACGACGTGCGCGAGAAGCTGGCCGTGCTCAAGCCGCTGCTGCGCGAGGAGGTGAAAGAGCCCAAGGTGCAGCGCTTCGACCCGGCCAGCCGGCCGATCTGGACGCTGGCCGTGCGCGCGACCGATCCGTCCAAGGTCAACGCCGTGCAGCTCTCGACCTGGGCCGACCAGACGCTGCGCAAGCGGCTGGAGAACGCGCGCGGTGTCGGCTCGGTGGCGTTGGTCGGCGCGGTGCGGCGCGAGATCAACCTCTACCTCGATCCGCAGAAGCTCGAAGCGGCCGGCGTCAGCGCCGAGCAGGTGATGGCGGCGGTGAAGACCGAGAACCAGGACCTGCCCGCCGGCACGCTGCGTTCGGCCGACAGCGAGCGCGTGGTGCAGATCCGCGGCCGGGTGCAGCGACCGGAAGACTTTGCGCAGCTCGTCGTCGCCCGCCGCGGCGCGGTGCTGGTCCGGCTCGGCGAGGTCGCCCGCGTCGTCGATGGCCCGGAAGAGATCGACACGCTCGCCCTCTACAACGGCCAGCGCACCATCGCCCTCGAAGTCCAGAAGGCACAGGGCGAAAACACCATCGAGGTGGTGGACGGCCTGAACAAGGCGCTCGCAGCGGTGCAGGCCGGTGGCGAGGTTCCTCCGGGCGTCGAACTCAGCATCGTGCGCGACAGCTCGCGGCCGATCCGCGTCTCGGTCAACAACGTGCGCCAGACGCTGCTCGAAGGCGCCGCACTCACCATCCTGATCGTCTTCCTGTTCCTGAACTCCTGGCGCTCGACCGTCATCACGGGCCTGACGCTGCCCATCGCGCTGATCGGCACCTTCCTGTTCATGCAGCTCTTCGGCTTCTCGATCAACATGATCACGCTGATGGCGCTGAGCCTGTGCGTGGGCCTCTTGATCGACGACGCCATCGTCGTGCGCGAGAACATCGTGCGCCACGTGCAGATGGGCAAGTCGGCGCACGACGCCGCGCTGGACGGCACGTCAGAGATCGGGCTGGCGGTGCTGGCCACCACGCTGTCGATCGTCGCGGTCTTCCTGCCGATCGGCTTCATGGGCGGGATCATCGGCAAGTTCTTCCACGAGTTCGGCATCACGATCGTGGCCGCCGTGCTGATCTCGATGTTCGTGAGCTTCACGCTCGACCCGATGCTCAGCTCCCTCTGGCACGACCCGGCGATCCACAGCGAAGGCCAGCCCTTCCAGCCGCGCACGCTCTACGACCACACGCTCGGCCGCGTCACGCACGCCGTGGACCGTTTCTCGCACGGGCTGAGCGGGCTGTACCAGTCGGCGCTCGGCTGGTCGCTGCGCCACCCGCTGGCCACCCTCGGCCTCGCGCTGGCCACCTTCATCGCCAGCCTCGCGCTGGTGAAGTCCCTGGGCACCGAGTTCGTGCCGAAGGCGGACTACTCGGAAACCTTCGTCAGCTTCAACACGCCGGTCGGCTCCTCGCTGGAAGTGACCGAAGGCAAGGTGCGCGAGGTCGAGGCGATCATCCGCGAGCGGCCCGAGGTGCGCTACACGCTGGCGACGATCAACACCGGCCAGGCGCAGGGCAAGATCTACGCGCAGATCTACATCCGCCTCGTCGACCGCAAAGAGCGCACGCTCAACCAGGACCAGCTCACCGGCCCGCTGCGCGAACGGCTGTCGCACATCCCCGGCATCACGGTCACGCACGTCGGCCTGCTCGACGCGGTCGGGGGCAACAAGCCGCTGCAGCTGTCGATCCAGGGCAGCGATCTGGCCGAACTGCAGCGCCAGAGTGCGGCCATCGCCGACCAGCTGCGCGGCATCCCGGGTCTGGTCGATCTGGACACCAGCGCCAAGCCGAACCAGCCGACGGTGGCGATCGAGGTGCGACGCGACGTCGCGGCCGACCTGGGTCTGAGCGTGGGCAGTGTCACCAGCAGCCTGCGCGCGCTGGTGGCTGGCCAGACGATCGGCAACTGGCGCGCCAGCGACGACCTGAATGTCGACGTGAAGGTGCGGCTGGCCCCCGAAGCCCGCGATGCGGTCGGCGATCTGCAGCGCCTGACCTTGGTCGCCGGGAGCAACGCCGACGGCAGCCCGCGCCTCGTTCGGCTGGGCCAGGTCGCTGACGTGCGCGCCGACAGCACCGCCAACCAGATCAACCGCCGCGACCTGACCCGCGAGGTCGAGATCACCGCCAATGTCTACGGCCGCTCGCTCGGCGAGGTGTCGGCCGACGTGCGCCGGGTGCTCGAAGCGCAGACGCTGCCGCCCGGGATGCGCTGGCGCTTCGGCGGCTCGACCAAGGACATGGCCGAGAGCTTCGGCTACGCGGTCTCGGCGCTGGCGATGGGCGTGGTCTTCATCTACATGATCCTGGCCTCGCAGTTCCGCAGCTTCCTGCAGCCGATCGCGCTGATGAGTTCGCTGCCGATGACACTGGTGGGCGTGGTGCTGACACTGCTGGCCTTCGGCTCGACGATGAACCTGTTCTCGATCATTGGCGTGGTGATGCTGATGGGGCTGGTGACCAAGAACGCCATCCTGCTGCTGGACTTCGCCATCCGTGCCCGCGCCGGCGAGGTGACGGGGCAGCCGCTGGAGCGCTCCGAGGCCCTGCTGCTGGCGGCCAAGGTGCGGCTGCGGCCGATCCTGATGACCACGCTGGCGATGATCTTCGGCATGGTGCCGCTCGCGTTCGCGCTGTCGGAAGGCTCGGAGCAACGCGCGCCGATGGGCCAAGCCGTCATCGGCGGCGTGATCACCTCCTCGGTGCTGACGCTGGTGGTGGTGCCGGTGATTTATGGCTACATGGACGATCTGGCAGCGTGGCTGCGCCGCCGATTTGCGCCTCGGGCCGCAGATCGTCAGATCGACGACACAGCCAGCTCCTAAAATGGCAGGTTTCGTTGCGCATGATCCCGAGGAATTCAAGATGATGAATGTCGAACAGGCCCGTTTCAACATGATCGAGCAGCAGATCCGTCCCTGGGACGTGCTGGATCAGTCGGTGCTGTCCCTGCTGGCCATCGTCAAGCGCGAAGATTTCGTGCCGGCCGCCCACCGCAGCATCGCCTTCACGGATCTGGAGATCCCGCTGGCTGGCGGCCAGGTGATGCTGGCGCCGCGGCTGGAGGCCCGCCTGCTGCAGGAGCTGGAGTTGCACCGCCACGAGAAGGCGCTGGAGATCGGCACCGGCTCGGGCTTCATGGCCGCGCTGATGGCCCACAAGGCGCAGCAGGTCGTGACCTACGAAAAGCGCCCGGAACTCGTCGCGATGGCGCGCGAGAACCTGCGCCACGCCGCCGTGATGAACGTCGAGGTCCGCCAGGGTGACGGCGCGAACGGCGACGCCGGCCGTGGTCCGTGGGACGTGATCGTGCTGTCCGGCTCGGTACCCGAAGTGCCGAAGGCCCTGTTGCAGCAACTCAAGGTCGGTGGCCGGCTCGTGGCCGTCGTGGGCGACGAGCCGATGATGCGCGCCCTGCGCGTGCGCCGCGTCAGCGAGCGCGACTTCACCACCGAAGTGCTGTTCGACACCGTGGCCCCGCGCCTCGAAGGCTTCGCGCAGCCCTCGTCGTTCAAGTTCTGAACCAGGACACGCGGCCATGCAGCAACTCCGAGTCGATGCGGTCGCCGCTCTGCTTCGTACTTGTGCGGAACAAGGCCTGCGACCGGTCCTTCTGGACGTCCGGGAACCCTGGGAAGTGGCCACTGCACGGATAGTTCTGACGAACGCGGCATCGGTCACGATCCCGATGCAGCAAATTCCTGCAAGATTGGCCGAAATCGATCGAGATCAACCCATCCTTGCGCTCTGCCACCATGGCATGCGCAGTCAGCAGGTGGCCCTGTTTCTGGAAGCGCAAGGATACCCCACGGTGTATAACATCGCCGGGGGCATCGATGCCTGGTCCCGACAGGTGGATCCGAGTGTGCCCGTGTACTGAGTTCCCGTTCTAGTTCGAGGAAGCGACCATGTCCGTGTTGAAAAACCCCCTGTCGTTCGGCCTGCTGGCTGCGACCGTCCTGACAACCCTGTCCGCGCCGGTGGCCGCAGAGAACCTCAAGGAGGTCTACGAGGCGGCCAAGGCCTACGACGCGACCTACCTGGCTTCGCGCGCCGCGGCCGAGTCGAGCCGCTACAAGGCCGCCCAGGCCGATGCCCTGGTCCGCCCGAGCGTCAGCCTGCAGGCCGGGGTGGCGAACGCCGGCACCGACACGCCGCTGTTCGGCACCCGCTCGACCAACACCGCCTCGCTCGGCCTGGTGGCGACCCAGCCGCTGTTCAACCGGCCCAACGGCTTCACCATCGACAAGGCCCGCAAGGCGCTCGACATCGCCCAGGCGGACCTCGCCAACGCCGAGCAGGACCTGGCTGTCCGGGTCGCGCAGGCCTATTTCGACGTGCTGGCCGCGCAGGACACGCTCGCCACCGCCCGCGCCTCCAAGACCGCGATCAACGAGCAGCTGGCCTCGGCCAAGCGCAATTTCGAGGTCGGCACGGCCACCATCACCGACACCCGGGAAGCCCAGGCCCGCTTCGATCTGGCCACCGCCCAGGAAATCGCGGCAGACAACGATGTGCGCACCCGCCGTCTGGCGCTGGACCAGATCGTCGGCCGCGTCGGTCTGCAGCCCAACGGGCTGACGCTGCCGGTCGTGCTGCCGGTCCAGCCCGATCCGGTCGATGCCTGGGTGGGCCGCGCCGACGAGAGTCCCTCGGTGCGCAAGGCCCGTCTGGCCTACGACATCGCCAAACTCGAAACCCAGCGCACGGACGCCACCCGCCTGCCCACCGTCGACCTGCAGGGCCAGCTCGGCGGCGCGCAGAACAGCGGCTCCGGCGCCAGTTCGTCGGGCGGCACGGGCACGTCGATCAACCGTTCGGTGGGCGTGACGCTGAAGGTGCCGCTCTACACCGGCAACGCGATCGAGAACCAGGTCCGCGAAGCCGTGTCGCTCGAAGAGAAATCGCGCAACGAACTCGAAGCCGCCCGCCGTGCCGTGGCCCAGGCCACGCGGCAGGTCTACTACGGCGTCCAGTCCGGCTCGGCCCAGGTCCGGGCACTCGAAGCCGCCGAAGCCTCCAGCAAGCTCGCGCTGGACGCCACCAAGCTGGGCTACAAGGTCGGTGTGCGGGTGAATCTCGACGTGCTCAACGCGCAGACCCAGCTGTTCTCGACCCAGCGCGATCTGGCCAAGGCCCGCTACGACGTGCTCGTGAACAGCCTGAAGCTGCGCCAGGCGGCGGGTGTCCTGACCGCCAGCGACATCGACGGCGTCAACGCACTGCTGTTGGCGAAATGAGCTGCAGCATGGCCTCGGCCATGCGCACCGCCGCTCCCTGGTCCTGCCCGGCGTAGGTCTGCGCGGCCGCAGACGCCACCGCCCGGTCGGCCGGCGATGCGGCCATCGCACAGGCGGCGGTCACGGCCTCGTCCAGATCGGCACACCGGCGTGCCGCGCCTGCAGATTCAGCCCGCTCGGCCGCCTGGGTGAAGTTGAAGGTGTGCGCGCCCATGAACACCGGGCAGCCGCAGGCCGCCGCCTCGATCAGGTTCTGCCCCCCCAGCGGTGCGAAGCTCCCGCCGAGCAGCGCCACGTCGGCGCAGGCGTAGTACGCCGGCATCTCGCCCATCGAATCGCCCAGCCAGACCTGGGCTTCACGCGCCAGCGCACCCGGTCCACCGGCCCCCCAGCTGCTGCGCTGCACCAGCGTCAGGCCAGCCTCGGCCACCAGACGCGCCACCTCGTCGAAACGCTGCGGATGGCGCGGCACCAGCAGCAGCAGCGGGGCGCGCCGGGCATCGCCTTGCGCCGACCGGCGCGCCAGCATGGCCTGCCAGGCAGCCAGCAGCGGCGCGTCTTCGCCCTCCCGCCAGCTGGCCGCCAGCACCACAGGCCGGGAAAGACCCGCGCTCCAGCTTTCGCCGGCCGCGAGCAGTTCCGGGGACGGACGCTGGTCGAACTTGAGATTGCCCGCCACCTGCACACGGAGCACCCCCGCCAGCCGCAAACGCAGGGCGTCGGCCTCGGTCTGGGCCAGCGCCTGGGCGAGTGAAGCGGCGGCCGGGCGCAGCAGCGCATCGAAGCGCAGCGACTGGCGCAGGCTCTTCTCGGACAGGCGCGCATTCGCCAGCACCACCGGCACCGCGGCACGCTGCGCTTCGTGCAGCAGGCGGGGCCAGACCTCGGTTTCCATCAGGATGCCCAGCGCCGGCCGGTGGCGCCGCAGAAACCGGCGTGTCGCGCCCGGCGTGTCCAGCGGCAGCCAGCACTGGTGGTCCGCAGGGCCGAGCAGCGTGGCGCCGGCCGCACGCCCGGTGGCGGTTCCGTGGGTGAGCAGGAGGCGCAAACCCGGATGCACCTGACGCAGCGCCTGGATCAGTGGCTCGGCCGCGCGGGTTTCGCCGAGCGATACAGCGTGCAGCCAGACGGCGCCCGGCGGCGTGCTCGGCCCGAACCCCAGGCGCTCCGGTAGGGCATGGCCGTACAGCGGCTCCTGCCGGGCCCGCCACCACAGGCGCGCCAGCAGCACCGGCACCAGCAGCCGCATCAGTACCCCGTAGGCCAGCAACGCCAGCCGCTGACGCAGGTTCAAGGCGACACCCCACGGGTCGTCGCCACACGCTGCCAGGCGGTTTCGACCACCTCCAGCGCGGGAACGCGGTCCCCACCGACGCTGACCTGGTGGGCGTGGCCGTGTTCCGGCAGCGGACCGGTGCGCCAAGCAGTCGGAAAGTTGTAGAGCTGGACATGCGGCAGATCGAGGGCCACCGCCAGATGGGACAGGCCGCTGTCGACGCCGACGACACCCTGCGCACTCCCCATCCAGTCCACCAGCGCATCCAGCCCCATGCGCGGCCAGAGATCGCAGGACGCCGGGTCGATGCCAGCCGCGATGCGCCCGGCGCGCTGCGCCTCCTCGTCACTGGCCTGCGGCAGGGCGATGCGCCAACCACGCTGCACCAGCGAACGGCCGAAGGCAATCCAGTCCGCCTCGGGCCAGAGCTTGTCGTCGCGCGAGGTGCCGTGCACGAACACCAGCGTGCGGGCCTGTGGCGGCGGGGCCACGCGGGCGCACAGGCCAAACCGTGGCGGTCCACCCACGGCGTAACCCAGTGCCTCGGCGGCCATGTGGCGCGAGCGGTCGACGACGTGGATGTGCGGCTCCAGCGTGATCGCCCGGTCCGCCAGCCAGCGCGTGGGCGCCTCCCAGCCGGAGCCATCCGTGCGGTTGCCAAGTGCGTAGCGCAGACCGCCAGGGGTCTTCAGGGCCTGCCGCGCCACGAGCGCGGACTTGGTCAGGCCTTGCAGGTCCAGCACCGCGTCATAGCGGTGCTGCTGCAAACGGGCCCGGAAGGCCTGCTTCTCGCGTCGCACGTCGCCCGTCCACCAGCGCTTGCGCCAGCGCCGCTGCGCACAGTCGATCACCTCGCCGATGCCCTCGACCCGGCGCACCAGCGGCGCGAAGCCCGGCTCCACCACCCAGTCGATGCACACCTCCGGGAGTGCAGCCCGCAGGTCCGCCACCACCGGCATCGTGTGGATCACATCGCCCAAAGACGACAGCTTGACGATCAGGACGCGCTGCACGGTCAACAGGAGCCGTCTGCCCTCAATGCGCGGACGCCTGCACTTCGGCTTCCGGCATCACCTTGCGCAGCGCGGCCATGAAGTCGTGCTCGATGCGCGCCAGCGCCTCGGCGGTGTGCCCTTCGAAGCGCAGCACCAGCACCGGTGTGGTGTTGGAGGCGCGGATCAGGCCGAAGCCGTCCGGGTAGTCGCCACGCAGGCCGTCGATGGTGCCGATCTCGGCGCCGGGGAAATCGGCCTGGGCGATGAGCTGATCGACGATGGCGTGCTGGTTGCCGGCCGGCACCGCGACGTTCAGCTCGGGCGTGCTGAAGCTGCTCGGCAGGGCCTTGAGCACGGCGCTCGGGTCGGCGAAGCGCGACAGGATTTCCAGCAGACGGCCCGCGGTGTACATCGCGTCGTCGAAGCCGTACCAGCGCTCGCCGAAGAAGATGTGGCCGCTCATCTCGCCGGCCAGCGGGGCGCCGGTTTCGCGCAGCTTGGCCTTCATCAGCGAGTGGCCGGTCTTCCACATCATCGGCACGCCACCCGCGGCACGGATGCCCACCGGCAGGCGCTGCGAGCACTTCACGTCATAGATGATCAGGCCATCGGGGTTGCGCGTCAGGATGTCCTGCGCGAACAGCAGCATCTGGCGGTCCGGGAAGATGATCTCGCCGTCCTTGGTGACGAGGCCGAGGCGGTCGCCGTCGCCGTCGAAGGCCAGACCGAGTTCGAAATCGGTGGCGTGGACGACCTTGATCAGGTCGGACAGGTTCTCCAGCTTGGAGGGGTCCGGGTGGTGGTTCGGGAAGTCGCCGTCGACGCGGCTGTACAGCTCGACCACCTCGCAGCCCAGTGCCTTGAGGATGCCGGGCGAGGACGCACCGGGGATGCCGTTGCCGGAGTCGACGACGATCTTCATCGGGCGCGCGAGCTTGCAGTCGCCGGTGATGCGGGTGGTGTACTCGGGCAGGATGTCGTGCGTCGTGATGCCACCCGGAGCGTCCGCGGTCGTGTAGGTTTCGGACTCCATGCGGGCACGCAGGCCCTGGATCGTGTCGCCGTAGATGGCCACACCAGCCAGCACCATCTTGAAGCCGTTGTAGTCCTTGGGGTTGTGGCTGCCGGTCACCTGGATGCCGCTGCGGCAACCGATGTCGCCCCGCGTGGCCGCCACGTAATAGAGCATCGGCGTGGTCACCGCGCCCAGGTCGATCACGTCCAGGCCGGTTGAAGCCAGGCCGCGGATCAGGGCGGCGCTCAGGTCCGGGCCGGAGACACGGCCGTCGCGACCAACCGCCACGGCGCGCTCGCCCAGGGCCAGCGCTTCAGTACCGAATGCGCGGCCAAGATGTTCGGCAAAGTCGACGTCAAGCGCCTGGCCGACGATGCCGCGGATGTCATAGGCCTTGAAGGCAGAAGCGATCACTTGCATAAAGAGGAACCCTGGTTCGATAGAAAGAAACCCGCGCATTGTAGGCAGGTGCCCCACGGGCGCCACCACCGGACTGCTGGTTATTCAGAAACTGCAACCACCAATGCAAAATGCCCGCTCACTGAAAATGAACGGGCACTGAGAACTGGCATTTTGGCGGAGTGGACGGGACTCGAACCCGCGACCCCCGGCGTGACAGGCCGGTATTCTAACCAACTGAACTACCACTCCGCAGCGGTATGAAACTGGAAATCTGGCGACTCCTAGGGGATTCGAACCCCTGTAACGACCGTGAAAGGGTCGTGTCCTAGGCCTCTAGACGAAGGAGTCAACTTCGAAGGGTCTTGAAACATGGCGGAGTGGACGGGACTCGAACCCGCGACCCCCGGCGTGACAGGCCGGTATTCTAACCAACTGAACTACCACTCCGCAGTGGCAAAACCATCTGAAACTTGGCGACTCCTAGGGGATTCGAACCCCTGTAACGACCGTGAAAGGGTCGTGTCCTAGGCCTCTAGACGAAGGAGTCATTCTGGAAATTTGGTGGAGGTAAGCGGGATCGAACCGCTGACCTCTTGCATGCCATGCAAGCGCTCTCCCAGCTGAGCTATACCCCCAAATTGTGGCGGAGTGGACGGGACTCGAACCCGCGACCCCCGGCGTGACAGGCCGGTATTCTAACCAACTGAACTACCACTCCGCAGTGGCGACTCCTAGGGGATTCGAACCCCTGTAACGACCGTGAAAGGGTCGTGTCCTAGGCCTCTAGACGAAGGAGTCTTCAAACTTGTCCCATGAACCGCGAAGCGCTTTGATGGTGGAGGTAAGCGGGATCGAACCGCTGACCTCTTGCATGCCATGCAAGCGCTCTCCCAGCTGAGCTATACCCCCGACATTTGACTGTCTGCGGCGCTTCGTTGTTCAAGCGAGAACAAGATTATGGAATGAATTCAGACACCTTGCAAGCGTTTGAGTACAGTATTTTTATCGAACAGGGCCAGCACCGCATCCACCGGGGGCGTCTGGGTCCGCGCGCAGACGAGCACACGCAGCGGAATCGCCAGTTGCGGCATCTTCACCTTCAGCTCGCCGATGGTGTTCTTGATCGCCTGGTTGATCGACGGCGCATCCCAGCCCGGCAGTTCGGCCAGACGATCGCGCAGCGCGATCAGGGCCGGACGCGACACCTCGTTCAGGTGCTGCGCCAGATCCGCCTCGCTCGGCTGCACATCGACGAAGTAGACCGACAGCCAGTCGGCCAGCTCGACCGTCGTGCTGCAGCGGTCCTTGAACAGCGCGCACATCGCCGCCAGCCGCGCATCCGCCGGCACGCTCAGACCCCGGCTGGCGAACTGCGCCGAGACCAGCCCCGCCAGCACGGCGTTGTCGCAGATCTTCATGTGCTGAGCATTCACCCAGCGCAGCTTGGCCTCGTCGAACTGCGCGGCGCTGCGGCCGAGGTGGTCGAGGTTGAACCACTCGACCAGCTGCTCGCGGCTGAAGATCTCGTCATCGCCGTGGCTCCAGCCGAGACGCGCCAAGTAGTTCACCACGCCGTCGGCCAGATAGCCCTCGTCGCGGTACTGCGTCACCGGCTTGGCGCCATGGCGCTTGCTCATCTTCTCGCCCTGCTCGTTCAGCACGGTCGGCAGGTGGGCGTAGACCGGCGGCTCCACGCCCAGCGCACGGAACACATGGATCTGGCGCGGCGTGTTGTTGACGTGGTCATCGCCGCGGATCACGTGGGTGATCTGCATGTCGATGTCGTCCACCACGACGCAGAAGTTGTAGGTCGGCGTGCCGTCCGGGCGCGCGATGACCAGATCGTCCAGCTCGTCGTTGCTGATCTCGATGCGGCCCTTGACCTTGTCGTCCCACACCACCGAGCCGCCCTGCGGCGTCTTGAAACGCAGCACCGGCTGGACACCCTCGGGCACCGGCGGCAGCACCTTGCCCGGCTCCGGCCGCCAAGTGCCGTCGTAGCGCGGCTTGTCCTTGCTGGCCATCTGGCGTTCGCGCAGGGCGTCGAGTTCCGCCATGGACATGTAGCAGGGGTAGACCCAGCCCTGCTCCACCAGCTGCGCCAGCACCGCCTTGTAACGGTCCATGCGCTGCATCTGGTAGAACGGGCCTTCGTCGTGGTCCAGTCCCAGCCACGCCATGCCTTCGAGGATCACGTCGACCGCCGCCTGCGACGAGCGCTCGACGTCGGTGTCCTCGATGCGCAGCACCAGGACGCCGCCCGTGGCCCGCGCCCAGGCCCAGGGATAGAGCGCCGAGCGGATGTTGCCGAGGTGGATGAAGCCGGTCGGCGACGGCGCGAAACGGGTACGAACTTGGGTCATGGTCTTCAATGGCTCGGGAACTCGGGATCAGATCAGCGCGAGGCCGCGGGCGAGGTCGGTCTTCAGGTCTTCGACGTGCTCCAGCCCGACCGCCACGCGGATCATCCCTTGCGTGATGCCGGCGGCCAGACGCTGCGCTTCGGTGAGGCGGCCGTGCGAGGTGCTCGACGGGTGCGTGATGGTGGTCTTGGTGTCGCCGAGGTTGGACGTGATCGAGCAGATCCTCGTCGCGTCGATCACCGCGAAGGCATTGGCCCGCGCCGCCTCGGGTGTGTCGCCGCGCGCGACGAAGCTGACCACTGCGCCGCCATTGCCGCTCTGCTGCGCCATCGCCAGCGCGTGCTGCGGATGCGAGGGCAACCCGGGATAGAACACCCGCGCCACCTGCGGCTGCGCCTCCAGCCACTCGGCCAGCTTCAGCGCCCGCGCGCCCTGCGCTTCCATGCGGATCGACAGCGTCTCCAGCCCCTTCAGCACCACCCAGGCGTTGAACGGCGACAGGCACATCCCCGCCGAGCGCATCACCGACATGAACTTGCCGTCGATGATCGCCTCCGGCCCGCAGATGGCGCCCGCCACCACACGGCCCTGCCCGTCCAGGTACTTGGTGCCCGAATGGATGATCAGGTCCGCGCCCAGATCGGCAGGCCGCTGCAGCGCGGGCGAGCAGAAGCAGTTGTCCACCGCCAGCAGCGCGCCCGCGGCGTGCGCCACCTCGGCCAGCGCGCGGATGTCGCAGACCTCGGTCAGCGGGTTGCTCGGCGTCTCGGCGAAGAGCAGCTTCGTCTCGGGCCGCACGGCCGCGCGCCACTCGGCCACGTCGGTCTGCGACACGAAGGTGGTCAGCACGCCGAACTTCCCGAACTCGCCCTGCAGCAGCTTGATGGTCGAGCCGAACACGCTCTGCGAACAGATGACGTGGTCGCCCGCCTTCAGCAGGCCCATGAGCAGCAGCAGGATCGCCGACATGCCGCTCGACGTCGCGATGCAGGCCTCGGTGCCTTCGAGCGCCGCCAGACGGCGCTCCATCATCATCGTCGTCGGGTTGGTGAAGCGGCTGTAGACAAACGCTTCCTCTTCCTGGGCGAAACGGGCGGCGGCGGTGGCCGCGTCCGGATGCACGAAGCTGCTGGTCAGGAACAGCGCCTCGGAGTTTTCACCCCAGGGCGTTGTCGGCAGCCCTTCGCGCACGGCCAAGGTGTCCAGCCGCGCATCCAAGGGCAGGTCCACCCGCGGCAGGCGCTTCGGGTCGGTGTGGTCACGGCTGCGCATGGCAGGTCTCCAGAGGTCGGGGCGATACGGTCAGGTGGTCGGATTCGGCAGCGCCAGACGGCCGCGGTCGCCCGCTTCCTCGTCCTGCGGCTGCGAGGCGCGCTGGGTCTTCATCGCCTCGAAATCGGCCGGACTCACGTCGCCGGTGATGTAGTGGCCGTCGAAGCACGAGGCTTCCAGCCCGGCCAGCGACGGATTGAGCGACCTCACCGCGCGCTTCATCGCGTCCACGTCCTGGTAGATCAGCGCATCGCAGCCGATGTAGTCGCGGATCTCGTCCATCGTGCGGCCGTGGGCGATCAGCTCGGTCGAGGTCGGCATGTCGATGCCATAGACGTTCGGGTAGCGCACCGGCGGCGCGGCCGAGGCCATGTAGACCTTGTTCGCGCCGGCCTCGCGGGCCATCTGCACGATCTCGCGGCTGGTGGTGCCGCGCACGATCGAGTCATCGACCAGCAGCACGTTGCGGCCCTTGAACTCCATGCCGATGGCGTTGAGCTTCTGGCGCACGCTCTTCTTGCGCGTGGCCTGGCCCGGCATGATGAAGGTGCGGCCGACGTAGCGGTTCTTGACGAAGCCTTCGCGGTAGGGCTTGCCCAGGCGCTGCGCGAGCTGCATCGCCGAGGGGCGGCTCGACTCGGGGATCGGGATCACCACGTCGATGTCGGACGGCGGCATCGTGCTGATGACGCGCTGCGCCAGCGTCTCGCCCATGTTGAGGCGGGCGTGGTAGACCGAGATGCCGTCGATGACCGAGTCCGGGCGTGCGAGGTACACGAACTCGAACACGCACGGGTGCAGCGACGGTGACACCGCGCACTGCTGGCTGTGCAATACGCCGTCGAGCGTGATGAACAGGGCCTCGCCCGGCGCCACATCGCGCACGAGGTGGTAGCCATTGCCTTCGAGGGCCACGGACTCGCTGGCCACCATCCACTCGGTGTCCTTGCCAGCCGCCACGATCGAGCCCAGGCAGAGCGGGCGGATGCCGTTCGGATCGCGGAACGCGACCAGCCCGTAACCGGCGATCAGCGCCACGACCGCGTAGGAGCCCTTGACGCGGCGGTGCACCGCGCTGACCGCCTTGAACACCTCCACGTGCGTGAGCGGCATGTCGTGCGCGGCCGCCTGCAGCTCGTGGGCGAGGACGTTGATCAGCACCTCGGTGTCGCTCTCGGTGTTGAGGTGGCGCCGGTCGATGTCGATCAGCTCGGTCTTCAGCGCGTGGGCGTTGGTGATGTTGCCGTTGTGGACCAGCACCACGCCGAAGGGGGCGTTGACGTAGAAGGGCTGCGCCTCTTCCTCGCTGTAGGCATTGCCGGCGGTCGGGTAGCGGACCTGCCCGAGGCCGAGCGTGCCGGGCAGCGCGCGCATGTTGCGGGTGCGGAAGACGTCGCGCACCATGCCGCGGGCCTTGTGCATGAAGAACTTCGTGCCCACGGCCGTGACGATGCCGGCGGCATCCTGACCGCGGTGCTGCAGCAGCAGCAGCGCGTCATAGATCAACTGGTTCACTGGTGACTTGGAAATCACACCGACGATGCCACACATCGCTCACTCCATCTGTTCAAGACATTCCCAACGGACACCGGGCCGGACGGCACGGTCATCCTCGTTCGTACTCTTCGTGTAGGCGTTGCGGCTCAGCCCGGTGCCGAGACGGCGGGCTCCGGCGCACTGCCCGGCAGTGGCCGCCAGTCTCCGGGCAACCACGGCGCCAGCACCGCCTGCGCCGACGTCAGCCAGCGCACCCCGCTGGATTCCTGCCAGGACGACTGGCGCGCCATCGGCGTCAGCCCCAGCATCATCACGGCCACCAGCAGGATCAGCCCGCCCCGCAGCGTGCCGAACACCGCGCCGAGCAGCCGGTCGAGCGGCGCCAGCGGCGTTGCGTGGATCACCTGCTGCAGCAGCCAGGTGAGCACCCGCCAGGCCAGCAGCGTGGCCACGAAGGTGATCACCAGCCCGGACAGGCGGGCAACCTGCCCTCCCGGCTCGCCGATGTGCAGAGCTGCCGCCACATCCAGCGCCCACGCCTGGGACAGCAGCCACGCCACCACCCAGCCCGCCAGCGACATCACCTCGCTGACCAGCCCGCGCAACATCCCGGCCACCACCGACAGGGCCAGCACCGCCAGCATCGCCAGGTCGATCCATCCGAGGTCAGCGAGCATGGTTCACTTTCAGAGCGGCAGCACCGCTGCGTTCAGTCCGGCCGCCTTGAGCTTTGCCGCGGCCCGCATGGCTTCTTCCTTGGAACTGAACGGCCCCAGGCGAACCCGCGTGCGGGCCGAGCCGGCGGCGGTCTCGACGTGCTGCTCGTGCGAGTCCAGCCCCAGCTTGCCGATGCGGCGGCCCAGGTCGCGTGCGGACCCGGCATCGGCAAAGGAGCCGGCCTGGATGACGTAGCGGCGCGGCTTGTCGCTCTCGCTGTCCGACTTGCCTGCCTTGGCAGACTTCGCGTCCTTCGCGTCCTTCGCTTCCCGGGCGTCCTTGGCGGCTTTGGCGGCCTTCGCTTCTTTCGCGGCCTTGGCCTTGCGGCGTGCATCCGCCTCTTCGCGGGCGTCCTGCGCGTCCTGCGCATCCTTGGTGGCCTGCGCTTCCCGGGCCTTCTTCACGGCGCGGGCCTGGCGGGCCTTTTCCGCTTCGCGGGCCTGTTCCGCCTCACGCGCTTTCTCGGCTTCGCGGGCTTTTTCCGCTTTCAGCCGGTCCGCCTTGGCCTTCTCGCGGGCGACGCGCTCGGCGCGCGCAGCGGCTTCAGCCTTCGGGTCGGACTTGGGTTCCGTGATGATCGCTTCGTCGGCAGGGGGCTTCTTGCCCGTGCCTGGCAGCATGCCGACCGCGACAGCGGCGCCGGCCGTGGCCACCGCCACCGCCGGAACGGACACACCCGCAGACGAGGCCGCCTGGGCAAGCACCGGCCGTGAGGCCGCGACCGGGCCGGCAGACGCTGTGCCCTTGACCGACACGGTTGCCGCACCATCCGGCGCCGCCATGCGGACACTGAAAGTCTGCTCCGGCGGACGGGGCGGCTTGTCGAACAGTGTCGGCAGACCGACGACCGCGCCGCCCACCAGCACCGCCGCGCCGATCAGGCGCCGGCGCGCACGGGTGCGCAGGGCCTCGACGGTGACGGGATCCTGGGGAGGCTGCGTGCGCTTGCGGGTCTCGGGAACCGGCGGTTTCTTGCGCTGAAGGAAGGAGAACAAACCCATCTGTGTCAGCCATCAGGCCGTGTTGCTCGGGGTGGTGGAGCCAGGCGTGTCAGCCGACGTGTGCGGCGCCCAGGCGCGGCAGTCCGTGTTGCAAGACACCGCCGACGGTATGGAAGGATCCGAAGACAACGATTCTATCAGTGGGGTCAGCCCCCTTGATCGCCGCGGCCAGCGCCTGGTGCGGATCACTGCTGCAATGCAGCACTTCCACCGGCGGCAGCGGCGCCGAACCTGCAGGCCGGGCTGCGCGTGCCGCCTGAAGGACCGAACGCAGTGCTTCCGCCGTGGCCGCACGGGGCGTCGGCAGGTCGCACAGGTACCAGACATCGACCAGCGGCAGCAGCGGCCCGACCAGCCCGGGGAGGTCCTTGTCCGCCATCGCCCCCAGCACGGCGTGCGTGCGCGGAAAGTAGCCCATCTGGTCGAGGTTCTGCGCCAGCACGGCCGACGCATGCGGGTTGTGCGCGACATCGAGCACCAGCGTCGGCTGGCCCGGCACCACCTGGAAGCGCCCCGGCAGTTCCACCATCGCCAGGCCATTGCGCACGGCCTGTGCCGGCACCGACAGGCGCGGGCGCATGGCGTCCAGCGCGGCAAGCACACCCGAGGCGTTGATCAGCTGGTTTGCGCCACGCAGCGCCGGGTAGGCCATCGCGTTGTAGCGGCGCCCTCGCCCGCTCCAGCCCCACTGTTGGCGATCGCCGGAGTAGTTGAAATCGCGGCCGAACAGCAACAGGTCCGCGCCGAGCGCTTCGGCATGGTCGATCACGCTGCGCGGCGGCACCGGATCGGACACGATCACCGGACGACCCGCGCGCATGATGCCAGCCTTCTCGCGGCCGATGGCCTCGCGGTCCGGGCCGAGGTAGTCCATGTGGTCGAGGTCGATGCTGGTGATGATGGCGCAGTCGGCGTCGATGATGTTGACGGCGTCCAGGCGCCCGCCCAGACCGACTTCGAGGATCACCACGTCCAGCGACTGCGCAGCGATGCAGTGCAGGATGGCCAGCGTCGTGAACTCGAAATAGGTCAGCGACTCGCCCTGGCGCGCCGCCTCGACCGCGGCGAAATGCGGCAGCAGCACCTCGGCCTGGACCACGTCGCCATTGAGCCGCAGCCGCTCCTCGAAATGCACCAGATGCGGCGAGCCATAGACCGCCGTGCGGTAGCCGCCCTGCAGCAGGATGGCTTCGAGCATCGCGCAGGTCGAGCCCTTGCCGTTGGTGCCCGCCACCGTGTAGACCGGCACGTCGAACTGCAGGCCCAGCCGCTCGCGCACGCGCTGCACCCGGTCGAGGCCGAGTTCGATGGTCACCGGGTGCAGGCGCTCGCAGTGCGCGAGCCAGTCGGACAGGGTCTGGGGCATGAAGATCTCTTCGAAAAACCGAAGGGGCGTCTTGCGACGCCCCCGTGAGCATGGAGCGTGGAACGGCGGCTCAGGACACCGCGTCAGCGCTCTGGCGCTGCAGCATGGCCAGCAGGCGGGCGACGGTCTGGCGCAGCTCGCGGCGGTCCACGATCATGTCCAGCGCGCCCTTCTCGATCAGGAATTCCGAGCGCTGGAAGCCTTCTGGCAGCTTCTCGCGCACGGTGTTCTCGATCACGCGCGGGCCGGCGAAGCCGATCAGCGCCTTGGGTTCGGCGATCACCACGTCGCCCACGAAGGCGAAGCCGGCCGAGACGCCGCCCATGGTCGGGTCGGTCAGCACGCTGATGTAGGGCAGCTTGGCCTTGCCGAGGCGGGTCAGCGCGGCATTGGTCTTGGCCATCTGCATCAGCGACAGCAGGCCTTCCTGCATGCGCGCCCCACCCGTGGCGGTGAAGCAGACGAACGGCACCTTCTGCTCGATCGCCGTCTCGACGCCGCGCACGAAGCGCTCGCCGACCACCGAGCCCATCGAGCCACCCATGAAGTCGAACTCGAAGGCGGCGGCGACCAGCGGAATGCTCATCACCGAGCCGCCCATGCACACCAGCGCATCGGTCTCGCCGGTGGCCTCCATCGCCTCTTTCAGACGCTCGGGGTACTTCTTGCTGTCCTTGAACTTCAGCGCATCGACCGGCAGGACTTCCTGGCCGATCTCGTAGCGGCCTTCGTCGTCGAGGAATCCGTTCAGGCGGGCGCGGGCGTCGATGCGGTGGTGGTGGCCGCACTTGGGACAGACGTTGAGGTTGCCCTCCAGGTCGGTCTTGTAGAGCACCGTCTCGCAGGACGCGCACTTGACCCACAGGCCTTCCGGCACCGTGCGGCGTTCGCTGGGTTTGGTCTGCTGGATCTTGGGGGGCAGCAGCTTGTCGAGCCAACTCATGCGCGTTCTCCTGGGGTTGTTCCTTGGAGCGTGTCCAATGCCGCACGGATCTCGCGGAGGAAACCGGCAGCCACCGGTACCACCCGCTCGCGCGGTTCATGTTCAATCAGCTGGATGATACGGGAACCGATCACGACTGCGTCCGATACCCGGGCCACGGCGACGGCCGTTTCCGCGTCGCGAATGCCGAAGCCGACGCCCACCGGCACGCTCACCTGCGCCCGGATGCGCGGCACCATGCGCGCGACCGCGTCGGTGTCGAGGTGGCCAGCGCCGGTCACGCCCTTGAGCGAGACGTAGTAGACGTAGCCCGTGGCGATGCGGCCGACCTCGGCCATGCGCTGGTCGGTCGAGGTGGGCGCGAGCAGGAAGATCGCGTCCATGTCCGCGGCGCGCAGCCGTGCGGCGAAGGCTTCGCATTCCTGCGGCGGGTAGTCCACGACGAGCACGCCGTCGACCCCGGCCTTCTTCGCGTCATCGACGAAGCGGTCCGGGCCGTAGCACTCGACCGGGTTGGCATAGCCCATCAGCACGACCGGCGTGGTCGCATCCGTCTCGCGGAAGGCACGCACCATTTCCAGCACATGCGCCGTGCTGATGTGCTTGAGCAGCGCGCGCTCGCTGGCGCGCTGGATCACCGGGCCATCGGCCATCGGGTCCGAGAACGGCACACCCAGCTCGATCACGTCGGCGCCGGCCCCGACCATGCCGTGCATCAGATCAACGGTCACGTCGGCATAGGGATCGCCCGCCGTGACATACGGAATCAGCGCCTTGCGGCCCTGCGCGGCCAGGCGCGCGAAGGTGGTCTGGATGCGGCTCACAGCGCACCTCCCTTGACGCTCTGCCCGCGACACGACGGGCGGCAGTAGAAATCGGCACCCGACAGGTCGGCGACGGTGCCGATGTCCTTGTCGCCACGGCCGGACAGGTTCACCAGGATGTGCTGGTCCGGGCGCATCGTCTTGGCCAGCTTCATCGCATAGGCGACCGCGTGGCTCGACTCCAGCGCCGGGATGATGCCCTCGGTGCGGCAGAGGTAGTGGAAGGCCTCCAGCGCTTCCTTGTCGGTGATGCCGACGTACTCGGCGCGGCCGATGTCCTTCAGGTAGGCATGCTCCGGGCCGACGCCAGGGTAGTCCAGACCCGCCGACACGGAGTGCGTCTCGGTGATCTGGCCGTTGGCGTCCTGCAGGATGTAGGTGCGGTTGCCGTGCAGCACGCCGGGCTTGCCGAGTTGCAGCGAAGCCGAATGCTTGAGCGTGTCCAGGCCCTCGCCCGCTGCCTCGACGCCGATCAGGCGCGTGCCTTCATGCGGGATGTAGGGGTAGAAGATGCCCATCGCATTGCTGCCGCCGCCCACGCAGGCCACCACGGCGTCCGGCTGGCGGCCGGCGGGGCCACCCAGCTCGGCGATCAACTCCGGCATCTGCGTCAGGCATTCGGTGCCAATCACGCTCTGGAAATCGCGCACCATGGCCGGGTACGGGTGCGGACCCGCCACCGTGCCGATGATGTAGAAGGTGTTCTCGACGTTGGTGACCCAGTCGCGCATCGCCTCGTTGAGCGCGTCCTTCAGCGTCTTGCTGCCCGACTCGACCGGCACCACACGGGCGCCGAGCAGGTGCATCCGGTAGACGTTCGGGCTCTGGCGCTTGACGTCCTCGGAGCCCATGTAGACCACGCATTCCATGCCGTAGCGGGCACAGATCGTCGCGGTCGCCACACCATGCTGGCCAGCGCCGGTTTCGGCGATCACGCGCGGCTTGCCCATGCGCTTGGCGAGCAGCGCCTGGCCGATGGTGTTGTTGACCTTGTGCGCGCCGGTGTGGTTCAGGTCCTCGCGCTTGAGGTAGATCTGGGCGCCGCCCATCTCGCGGCTCATGCGGTCGGCGTGGTAGACCGGGCTGGGGCGGCCGACGAAGTGCTTCAGCTCGCGCCGGAACTCGGCGATGAACTCCGGGTCGTGGCGGTAGTGCTCGTAGGCCGCGCGCAATTCGTCGAGCGCGTGGCTGAGGGTTTCAGCGACAAAGCTGCCGCCGTAGACCCCGAAATGCCCGCGGGCATCGGGTTGGTCGTATGAAAACATGGTGACTCTCGGAATATTCAGTATCCGCTGTCGGCGTCCGCCCGTCGGGCATCGGCTTCGCGGACCGCTTCGCAGAATTGGCGCATCAGCGCGGCGTCCTTGACGCCCTTGCCGATTTCAACGCCGGAACTCACGTCCACGGCACAGGGCCGCACGCGAAGCACGCCATCGGTCACATTGGCATGATTCAACCCACCAGACAAAACGACCGGACGGAGCACGCCTGACGGAATGAGAGACCAATCGAAAACCTTTCCACCTCCGCCATACCCCTCGACGTGCGCGTCGAGCAGGATGGCCTGGGCGCTGGAGTAAGACTGTGCAAAGTCTAACAAATCGAAGCCCGGCGTCATGCGCGCGGCGCGCAGATAGGGGCGCGTGGGGGCTTCGCACTGCGCGAGCGTTTCATCTCCATGGAACTGCAGCAGCAAGGTCGGGATGGCGGCGCAGGCCTCGGCGATCTGCGCCGGGTCCGCATTCACGAACAGCCCGACCGGCGTGACAAACGGGGGCAGGCGCCGCACCAGTTGCACCGCGCGCTCCAGCGACACATGCCGCGGACTGCGGGCATAGAACACCAGCCCGATGGCATCGGCACCGGCCGCCACGGCCTCGTCGACATCCTGTTCGCGGGTCAGGCCACAGATCTTGATGCGGGTCCGCGCAGTCTGGCTCGACGGCGGAAAATCAATCGAAACGCTCATTGGACGTTACCAGCGAGAAAAGGGAAACCGGGCGAGCAGTGCTCAGCGCTGCCAGCCGCCGGGCAGCCAGTCGAAGCCCGCCGTGCGGGTCGGCAGGCCATGGTGCGCATCGTAGCGGGGTCCGAGAAAGTACAGGCCGTCTGCGGCAAATGTCGGCGCAGCGCGTTCGCGCCGGCGTGAGGCGAGCACCTCGGCCACCCAGTCGCTCGAGCGCGTGCCGGTGCCGACCGCGATCAGGCAGCCCATGAGGTTGCGGATCATGTGGTGCAGGAAGGCCACCGCCTCGAAATCGAAGCGCCAGTAGGCTCCATGGCGCTCGATGGCGATCTCGCGCATCAGCTTCACCGGCGACAGCGCCTGGCAGTCGGACGAGCGGAACGCGGAGAAATCGTGTTCGCCGATCAGGTGGGCCGCGGCCCGGCGCATGGCCTCGGCATCCAGTGGCCGGAAGGTCCAGCCAACGGAGCCCTTCTCGATGGACGGCCGCACCGGCGACTCGACCACGATGTACGCATACCGCCGCCCGCGGGCGAGGTTGCGTGCATGGAAATCGTCACGGACCGGGGAACACCACTGGACCGCGATGTCGTCGGGCAGATAGCGGTTGGTGCCGCGCACCCAGGAGAACGGTTCACGGTCACGGTCGGTGTCGAAGTGGACCACCTGGTTGAGACCGTGCACACCCGTGTCGGTGCGACCGGCACACAGGGTCTGGATGGGCGCCACCGCGAACCGCGACAGCGCCTTTTCCAGATGGTCCTGAACCGTGCATCCGTCAGGCTGGCTCTGCCAGCCGTGGTAGGCGGTGCCGCGGTAGGCGACGCCTAGCGCGAGGCGCAAGGCGAATCACCTGCCCGGACACCGGCCAACCGGCGCATCACGCCAGCTTGTCCAGCATGGCCTGCGCCTTGGCACGCAGGTCGCCATCGGACTTCTCGATCACTTCCTGCAGCATGTCGCGCGCAGATTCGGCATCGCCGAAATCGAGGAACTCCTTGGCCAGCTCGATCTTGCGCGACAGCGGATCACCGTCTTCGCCATCGGTCAGCATCGGATAGGCATCCATGCCGCCCGACGAGGTCGTCGGCTGCAGATCGAAGTCGAGCGACAGGCCGCCCATGTCGATCTTCTGCAGATCACCCGCTTCGGTGATCGGCTCGCTGATCTCGGGCAGATCGTGCAGCTCGAAGTCGAGGCTGCTGTGGCCCGAATCCGCTGCCAGATCCTTCGCACCGGACTTGCCAGTGAAATCGAACGCGCTGGTGGTCGCCGCCACGGCCGCTGCCGCGGATGCCGTTGCTGCCGCGCCAAAGGCGACATGTCCGGTCGAGAACGGGCTCGACAGCGGCGGCAGCGAATCCATCGGACCCGGCACAGAGATATCGAGATCGATGGAGGCCGAGCTGCCCGACGGCGTGTCGGCACCCAGGTCGAAATCAGGGATCGCACTGTTCTCGAACCGGGACGGCGACGGCACCACCGACTGCGGCATGGTGCTGGCACCCAGCATCTCGCCGCCACCGGATTCCGAGGCGTAGCCGGAATTCGGCTGACCGCCCTGCTCGTACAGCGGGTTCTCCGGATCGATCGAGCGACCCAGTTCCTGCGCACGCACCCAGTCTTCGCCCTGGCCACCGGTCAAGCCATACAGCTCGCCCGCCAGCAGTTCATAGCCCTTGGTGTCGCGGCGCTTGGCGTAGACCTCCAGCAGCTTGGTGCGGATGGCGAGGCGCTCCGGATTGGCGCGCATCGCTTCCTTGAGGATTTCCTCGGCCTGCAGGTCGCGGCCGTAGGCCAGGTACACATCGGCCTCGGCGACCGGATCGACATCGCCGATCGCATCGATCTGGCTGAGCGAGTAGCTCATCGACGACGGCGTGCCGGCCGCGTCGCGGGTGTCGACGCGCTGGCCACCGCTGGCACCAAAGAACGAATCCGGCTGGAGACGGCTTTCCAGGAAGGACGTGACGCCGGCTTCGTCCTTGTTCTTGCCACGCAGACGGTAGTAGCCCAGACCGGCCAGGATCGCCAGGATCAGGCCAGCGCCCGGCAGCAGCATCGGGTTCTCGGACAGCGAATCGATCAGCGACGGCTCTTCGGTCGGTGTCGAGTCCATCGGCATGGCCGGACGCGACGCCGCGGGCGCGACCGGCGCGGCGGACGGTGCGCTGGCCACCACCACCGGAGCCGGAGCAGAGGCCACGACCGGCAGCGGATCCCTGGCAGAGGCCGCGGCCATCACCGGGGGGGCAGACGCTGGCGCCACTGGCGCCGAAGCCACTTCGACCGGCTTTTCCGGCGCCTTGCCGACGACGGCCGGACCGGAAGCAGCCGTAACCGCCTTGCCGGTGCCTGCTGCTGCCGCGCCGGAAGCCGCCTGCAGCTTCTTCAGTTCATCCAGATTGCGGGCCAGTTCAGTGACACGCGAACTGGCGTCCTTTTCAGCCCGTTGCTTGACGACGGTCTCTTCGGGCGCCGCAGTCTGGCCCTTGCCAGCAGTCTTCGGCTTGTCGAGTTGCAGCCGGTCCGGCTTGGCCGCGCCGGCCGAGCCACTTTCGACCACTTCCGTGCGGACCTGGCCGCCGGACTTGCGGGACGGCTCGACCGGTTTGGCTTGCTCGGGCACAGCCCCCGCCAGCCGCTGGCGGTAGGCATTGAAATTGGCACTCTGCGCATGCACGAGGCGGCGGGCCTCACGGGCACCGACGCTGCTCAACTGCTGTTCAGACGGCACGTTCAACACGGTCCCGGAACGCAGCCGGTTCATGTTGTTGCCGATGAAGGCTTGCGTATTGCCCTGGTACAGACCGACCAGCATCTGATCAAGGGAGATGCCCTCGACCTGCAGCTTGCTCGCCACGCTCGACAGGGTGTCGCCCGACTTGACCCGGTATTCCGCTCCGCTGCCCGCGGCCGCGGTGTCAGGCGCTGGCGCTGCGGCAGGCGCAGGCGCGACTGGCCGGCGAACCGGCGCCTTGGCGAGCGGCACCGGCTCGATCGTTTCGGTCGGAACGGGTGCTGGTGCCGAGCGCCTCAGCGCTTCCGCACGGGCGGCCGCCTCGGCAGCGGCACTGGCCGCCAGCTCCGCCTTCGTCGGGCGTGCAGGCGCGACCGCCACAACGGCCGGCGTCGCGGGCGCAGCGGGGGCACGTGCCATGGACGGCGGATCGAACAGCAGCGTGTATTCGCGCAGCAGTCGGCCGCTGGACCAGGACAATTCCAGGATCACATCGACAAACGGCTCCTGAACGGAGCGGTCGCTGGTGATTCTCAAATAGGGTGTGCCATCGGCACGGCGCTGCAACGACACCGCGGTGGACGGCAGAACGGCGTTGTAATCAACGCCGGCAATCCGGTAGGCATCCGGCGGTGCGACCCGCACGCGCAGATTGGCAGATTCGTCCGGCGTGAGGCTGGTGACGTCGATCTCGGCCCGCAGCGATTCACCCAAGGCGGATTGAACGCTCAAGCGGCCGAGACTCAAGGACCATGCCGACGGGGCCGCACCAAGTGCTGCCACCACCGCGACCACGGCCGCCACTTCTCTCAGAGCCAAACGCCCCGTGCGCTTCGTCTGGGTATTCAAGGCGTCTCCCAAGCTGCGAATCATGGAACCATTCCGTTTTTTCGCACCAGTCAATACGAGCAATAAGCGCTCAAAATGTCTGAAAAGACAATAGCATCAAGCAGATACAAAGACAAGCTCATGCTCTGCCTGACATTCCGAGCATCTCGCACGATTACCGTCTCTGAAAATATGCACGTTGCCACCGGGCAACGTGCATATCCCGGCAACGCTTACGCGTCCAGCAGGATGCGCAGCATGCGGCGCAGCGGTTCGGCCGCGCCCCAGAGCAACTGGTCACCGATGGTGAAGGCACCGACATACTCCGGGCCCATCGCCAGCTTGCGGATGCGGCCGACCGGAATCGTCATCGTCCCGGTCACCGCCACCGGCGTCAGATCACGGACCGTGGCCTCGCGGGTATTGGGCACCACCTTCACCCACTGGTTGTCGGCCGCGATCATGGCCTCCAGATCAGCGACCGGCACGTCCTTCTTCAGCTTGAAGGTCAACGCCTGGCTGTGGCAGCGCATCGCACCGACGCGCACGCAGAACCCGTCGACCGGGATCGGCGCCGAGTCGAAGCCCTCGCCGAGACCCAGGATCTTGTTGGTCTCGGCCATGCCCTTCCACTCTTCCTTGGATTGGCCGTTGCCCAGGTCCTTGTCGATCCACGGGATCAGCGAGCCGCCCAGCGGCACGCCGAAGTTCGCGGTCTCGGCCGAGGTCAGCGCACGCTGCTTGGCGATCACCTTGCGGTCGATTTCCAGGATGGCGCTCTTCGGGTCGTCCAGCAGCGCACGCACTTCGGCGTTGAGCGTGCCGTACTGCGTCAGCAGCTCGCGCATGTGCTGTGCACCACCACCGGACGCCGCCTGGTAGGTCTGGGTGCTCATCCACTCGACCAGCCCGGCCTTGTAGAGCGCGCCCACGCCCATCAGCATGCAGCTCACCGTGCAATTGCCGCCGACCCAGTTCTTGCCGCCCTTGGCCATCGCGTCCTGGATCACCGGCAGGTTGACCGGGTCCAGGATGATGACGGCGTCGGATTCCATGCGCAGCGTCGAGGCCGCGTCGATCCAGTGGCCGTTCCAACCCGCCGCGCGCAGCTTGGGGAACACCTCGGAGGTGTAGTCGCCGCCCTGCGCGGTGATGATGATCTCGCAGCGCTTGAGCGCCTCGATGTCATACGCGTTCTGGAGTTTCGTCTCGTTCTTCGCCATCGCCGGGGCGGTGCCGCCCGCGTTGGATGTCGAGAAGAACAGCGGCTCGATGAGGCCGAAATCGCCCTCGGCCTGCATGCGGTCCATCAGGACGGAGCCGACCATGCCGCGCCATCCGACCAATCCTACGAGTTTCATGTGATGCCCTTTCCGGTGTTCGACCTGCCCCGCCGACTCGCATCGCCGGGGTGAAGGTCTGGGCGAGACGAGGCGGAGCCGGTCAGCTCTTGGTAATGCCTTTAATGCCCTGGGTGACAGCAGCCACGACCGCGTCCCCCATCTCGCGCGTGCCCACTCGCGTCGTCCCCTCCGACCAGATGTCGGGCGTGCGATAGCCCTCGGCCAGCACAGCACGGACAGCCGACTCGATGCGGTCGGCGGCCTCGGGCTGTTGGAGTGAATAACGGAGCATCATGGCAGCGGACAGGATTGTAGCCAGAGGATTGGCCACTCCCTTGCCCGCGATGTCCGGGGCGCTGCCGTGGCTGGGTTCGTACAGGCCTTGGCCCTTCGCATTGAGCGACGCGGAGGGCAGCATCCCGATCGATCCGGTCAGCATCGCGGCCTCGTCCGAGAGGATGTCGCCGAACATGTTGCCGGTGAAGAGCACGTCGAATTTCTTCGGCGCCTTGACGAGCTGCATGGCTGCGTTGTCCACGTACATGTGGTCGAGCGCGACGTCCGGATACGCCTTGTGCACCTCGGTGACCACGTCCTTCCAGAACTGGAAGGTCTCCAGCACATTGGCCTTGTCGACGCTCGTCACGCGCTTGCTGCGCTTGCGGGCGGCCTGGAAGGCGACGTGCGCGATGCGCTCGATCTCCGGGCGGCTGTAGCGCATCGTGTCGAAGGCTTCCTCGGCGCCGGGGAAGTGGCCGTCGGTGGCGATGCGGCGGCCGCGCGGCTGGCCGAAGTAGATGTCGCCGGTCAGCTCGCGGATGATCAGGATGTCCAGCCCTGCGATCAGCTCGGGCTTCAGGCTGGACGCGCCGACCAGTTGCTCGTAGCAGATCGCCGGGCGGAAGTTGGCGAACAGGCCCAGGTGCTTGCGCAGACCCAGGATCGCCTGCTCCGGGCGCAGCGAACGCTCCAGCGTGTCGTACTTCCAGTCGCCGACGGCGCCGAACAGGATCGCGTCCGAGGCCTTGGCGAGGTTCAGCGTCGATTCCGGCAGCGGGTGGCCGTGGGCCTCATAGGCGGCGCCGCCGACCTTGGCCTCTTCCATCTCGAAGGGCAGGTCGAGCACGTTCAGGACGCGGACCGCTTCGGCGACGATTTCGGTGCCGATGCCGTCACCGGGGAGAACTGCGATTTTCATGGTCATGGGACAGTCTTTCTTGTCTTGATCAGGTTCGCGCGGCTCAGCCCACCAGACGGTGGTTCAGCCACGGCTTGGCGGCCAGGCGCTCGGCCTCGAAGGCGCGGATCTTGTCAGCGTGGCGCAGCGTCAGGCCGATGTCGTCGAAGCCGTTGGTCAGGCAGAACTTGCGGAAGGCCTGCACGTCGAACGGGATCTCCTCGCCGTCGCCCTTCACCACCACCTGCCGCGGCAGGTCGATCGTGAGCTGGTAGCCGGGGAAGGCGTGGACCTCGTCGAACAGTTTCGCGATCACGCTCTCGGGCAGCACGATCGGCAGCAGCCCGTTCTTGAAACAGTTGTTGAAGAAGATGTCGGCGAAGCTGGGCGCGAGGATGGCGCGGAAGCCGTACTGGTCCAGGGCCCACGGCGCGTGTTCGCGGCTGGAGCCACAGCCGAAGTTCTTGCGTGCCAGCAGCACCGAGGCGCCCTGGTAACGCGGCTGGTTCAGCACGAAGTCCGGGTTGGGCTTGCGCACGACGTGTTCCTGGCCGGGCTGGCCCACGTCGAGGTAGCGCCACTCGTCGAACAGGTTCGGGCCGAAGCCGCTGCGCTGGATCGACTTGAGGAACTGCTTGGGGATGATGGCGTCGGTGTCGACGTTGTCGCGGTCCATCGGCGCGACCAGACCCTTGTGCACGGTGAAGGCTTGCATGGTGGTGTTCCTTGAATCCGGTGAATCCGCCGCTCAGGCGAGGTGGCGCACGTCAACGAAGTGGCCTTCCAGCGCGGCCGCCGCGGCCATCGCCGGGCTGACGAGGTGGGTGCGGCCACCGGCGCCCTGCCGGCCTTCGAAGTTGCGGTTGCTGGTCGAGGCGCAGCGCTCGCCCGGCTCCAGCCGGTCAGCGTTCATCGCCAGGCACATCGAGCAGCCCGGCTCGCGCCATTCGAATCCCGCCGCCTTGAAGACCTTGTCCAGCCCCTCGCGCTCGGCCTGCGCTTTCACCAGACCCGAGCCCGGCACGACCATCGCCACCTTGACGTTCGCCGCCACCCGCTTGCCCAGCCGGCGCACGACGGCCGCGGCCTCGCGCATGTCCTCGATGCGGCTGTTGGTGCAGGAGCCGATGAAGACCTTGTCGACGTGGATGTCGGCGAGCAGCTTGTTCGGCTCCAGGCCCATGTACTTCAGCGCGCGCTCGATCGCGTCGCGCTTGACCGGGTCGCGTTCCTTGTCGGGATCCGGCACACGCTGGTCGATCGGCAGCACCATCTCGGGCGAGGTGCCCCAGGTGACCTGCGGAATGATCTGCGCCGCGTCCAGCTCGACCACCGCGTCGAAGGCCGCGTCCGCGTCGGACTGCAGCGTCGACCAGTAGGCCACTGCCTGCTCCCACTCGACGCCAGTCGGCGTGAAGGGGCGGCCCTTGACGTAGGCGATCGTCTTGTCGTCCACGGCGACCAGACCGGCGCGTGCACCGGCTTCGATCGCCATGTTGCACACCGTCATGCGGCCTTCCATGCTCAGCGCGCGGATCGCCGCGCCGCCGAACTCGATGGTGTAGCCGGTGCCGCCGGCGGTGCCAATCTTGCCGATGATGGCCAGCACGATGTCCTTGGCGCCGCAGCCCAGCGGCAGCTGGCCGTCGACGCGCACCAGCATGTTCTTGGCCTTCTTGGCCAGCAGCGTCTGCGTGGCCAGCACGTGCTCGACTTCGCTGGTTCCGATGCCGTGCGCCAGCGCGCCGAACGCGCCGTGCGTCGACGTGTGGCTGTCGCCGCAGACGACGGTCATGCCGGGCAGCGTGGCGCCCTGCTCCGGGCCAATGACGTGGACGATGCCCTGGCGGCCGTCCATGAACGGGAAGTAGGCCGCCGCGCCGAAGGCCTTGATGTTGGCGTCCAGCGTGGTGATCTGCTGGCGCGAGATCGGGTCGGCGATGCCGTCGTAGCCCAGCTCCCAGCCGGTGGTCGGCGTGTTGTGGTCGGCGGTGGCGACGACGGAACTGGTGCGCCAGACCTTGCGGCCGGCCAGACGCAAGCCCTCGAAGGCCTGCGGGCTGGTGACTTCGTGCACCAGGTGGCGGTCGATGTAGAGCACCGCGGTGCCGTCTTCTTCGGTGTGGACGACGTGTTCGTCCCAGAGCTTGTCGTAGAGGGTGCGTCCGGTCATGGGGGGCTCACGTTCACGGTAGGTGGAGGGCAAAAAGGAGGACAGAGAAATTCGACAAAGCGGCGCACGACCGCGGGCAGCACGTCCTGCTCGCGCACGCCAACGAGGTACTCGCGCTGCGCCCAGGGCTCGTCCAGCGCAATCCGGTTCAGGCGGAACAGCCGCGCCAGCCGCTCGGCCACGGCAGACGGCATCAGCGCGATCCCCAGCCCCGCCTCGACGAGCTGGGCGATGGCGTCAAAGCCGCGCACCTGCATCCGCGTGCGCAGCGCCCGACCCTGCTCGGTGGCCTGGGCCAGGATCATCTGCTGCAGCGCCGCGCCGGTGTGCTGACCGACGAAGTCGAAGTCGAGCAGTTCGTCAAAGCGCACCTGCGTCCGGCCGGCCAGCGCGTGCTCAGCCGGCGTGATCAGCACCAGCGTGCCTTCGCGGTAATGCCAGGTCTGCAGCCGCGACTCCAGCAGCGGCGGCACGAAGATGCCGACGTCCGCGCGCCCCTCCGCCACCGAGCGCTGCAGCTCGGCACTGGTCTGGTCTTCCAGCGTGATGCGGATGTCGGGATGGGCGCGCGAGAACGCCGCCAGATCCGGCGGCAGGCACTCCGCGATCGCTGACGCATTGGCGACGACACGCAGGTGGCCGCGGATGCCGCGCGAGTATTCGGCGACCTCGTCTTCCATGGCGTGCAGCGAGGCGTGCAGGCTGCGGATGTGGCGCACCAGCGCGTGGCCGGCGGCGGTCAGCTCGACCCCGCGGGCGCGGCGCTCGAAGAGCTGCACACCGAGGCGGGACTCCAGGTCGCTCAGCCGCTTGCTCGCCGCCGCCAGCGCGAGGTGCTCGCGCTCGGCGCCGCGCGTGATGCTTGCCGTCTCGGCGATCGCGAGGACAAGGTTGAGCGTGACGAGATCGAAGCGCATGGGGCGCCTATCTTGCCCCAAGCCGACCGGGGGGACGGTCGGCAATCAACGAGTGAGCCTTCGTTCAGCGCGAAGGATCGACCCACCGGCGCAGGCGCGGCCCGAACGGCCGCTCGACCACCACGTGCAGCACCCAGGCCGCCGCCGAGACGACCAGCAGCACGCCCGTCACACGGACCGGCAAGGACAGCCCGGACCCGCGCCAGGCGGCGAGCAGCATGTAGCCGATGTTCTGGTGCAGGAGATACACCGGGTAGGTCAGCAGGCCCGCCGCCTTCGTCAGCCCCGAAGCAGCCAGTTGCCAGCGCCGCGCCGCGATGAGCGCGAAGACCCCGAAGAAGCTGAGCAGCAGGCCCGCCACGACCCAGCTGTTCCGGGACGATCCATCGGCCGCCCCGCGGGCCAGCTGGTCCGGCGCCGTCCCGTAGGCCAGCGCCAGCAAGAGACTGCACCACAGCAGCAGGTAGCGCTGGCGGGTCAGCCCGTCCTGCCGGACCAGGCGAAACACGATGCCGGCCGAGAACAGCGGCGCCCAGTCCAGCGCCAGCCAGAGCGTCGGCAGGTACATGCGGCGCATGAAATCGACCAGCGACAGCAGCAACCAGCCCATCAGCAGCGCCTCGATGCGGGCCATCGAGCCGGTCCACAGCACCACCACGATCATCAGATAGAACTGGAGTTCGACGCCCAGCGACCAGTAGGCCCCATCGACCAGTTCCACCCCCAGCCGCAGCGGGAGCAGGTGCATCAGCATCGTGAGGTTGATCAGGACATCGCGCGGGCTCACGCTGAACAGTGGCGAGGCCAGCGCCCACGCGAGCCCGGCCGTCATGCAGACCGCCACCCAGTACGCCGGATACAGACGCGCCACGCGGGACGCGACGAACGCCCGCACCGTCATGCCCTGCGCCGAGGAAAAGACGACGTAGCCGCTGATGATGAAAAACAGATCCACGCCCAGATAGCCGTAACGCGCGATCTCGGACAGCAGCGACCCCACCCGGTCCGTGATCCAGTCGTCCTGCTGCCCCCGGTACAGGAAATGGAACAGCACGACCGAAATACAGGCCACGCCACGCAGCAGATCGATCTCGTGGCTGCGCTCCGGCTTCTTGCCTATCTCCATCTCCATCTGTGTCATCGTCGGGCCATTCCTTGGAAACGGCCACATCGTAACCAGATGTGACAAATTCGCCATTGCAGCCAAATGAAGACAAACCAGAGGAAAAGACCAGCCTCAGTCGCCACAAAGCAAAAACCCCTGTGACCCGAAGATCACAGGGGTGATGCGCATGAAAGCTCTTTGGCGGAGACGGAGGCCGCCGATTGCCCGCATCAAGCTACACCAGACCGCACCGCTAAGTCACTGTCCCCATTGGGAAATACTGGATTGCTTGCACCAATAGGCACCACCTCATATCCTTCAATCACTTTTTCTATGGTGGATTGGAAGGTGGCACATGCCAAAGCGAGCGAAGGACTTGACGGCGGTAGAGGTGAAGCGCATCACGGCGACCGGCTGGCACGCTGTCGGCACGGTGGCCGGTCTCGGGCTGAAGGTGTCGCCCACTGGAACCCGTGCATGGGTGCTGCGCGTTGTGGCCGGCACCAAGCGCCGCGAGATCGGCTTAGGCGCGTTCCCGGATGTGACGCTGGCCGATGCCCACGCAAAGGCCCGCGTCATCCGTGCGGAGATCGTGCAGGGGATCGACCCAGTAGAGAAGCGCCGCGAAGCCCGTAGCCTGCTGATCGCCGCGCAGACGGTGGGCATGACGTTCGACCAGTGTTGCGCCGCCTACATCAAGGCGCACCGCGACGGCTGGAAAAACGCCAAGCACGCGCAGCAGTGGGAGAACACCCTGGCGACCTATGCCGGCCCGGTGATCGGCGCCATGCTGGTTCGTCACATCGAGGTGTCGCATGTCCTGGCTGTCCTTGAACCGATCTGGCGCGACCGCACCGAGACGGCCACCCGCCTGCGTGCTCGGCTGGAACTGGTGATCGACTGGGCAACCGCCCGCGGCGAGCGTGAGGGGCTGAACCCTGCCCGATGGCGTGGACACCTGGACAAGCTGCTTCCGAAGCCGTCCAAGGTGGCAACGACCGGGCATCACGCCGCACTGCCCTGGCGCGAGATCGGCCCGTTCATGGTCCGCCTGCGCGCTGCCGAGGGAGTCGGCGCCCGCTGCCTGGAGTTCGCCATCCTGACCGGCGCACGCTCAGGCGAAGCGAGGGGCGCCACCTGGAGCGAGATCGACACCGAGGCCCGGACATGGACCATTCCCGCCGACCGGATGAAGGCTGGCCGGGAACACCGCGTCCCCCTGTCCGATGCCGCGCTGGCGCTGCTGGCCGGTCTACCGCGCATCGTCGGCAACGATCTGGTGTTCCCTGCCCCGCGTGGTGGCGTGCTGTCCGATGCGACGATGGGCGCCACCCTCAAGCGGCTGGGCGTGCCGGTGACGGTCCACGGTTTCCGCTCCACCTTCCGCGACTGGTGCGCCGAGTCCACCAGCTACCCGCAGCACGTCGCCGAGATGGCCCTGGCGCACACCATCGGCGACAAGGTGGAAGCCGCCTACCGGCGCGGTGATCTGTTCGAGAAGCGCCAGCGCCTGATGAGCGAGTGGGCGAGCTGGTGCGCACGGACCACGACCGCCGAGGTGATCGGCATCGGGGCTGCGCGTGCCGCCTGAACGTCATGCCGCTGGCCGGCGCCACCGAGGTGCTGCTGGCCGACCGGCAGAAGAAACAAGGTGTTGCGCGATGCCGTTGCACGTTGTCATCTGCACGCCAGATCGACGGCGACCGAGTGTTACGCCTGGACGGCCAGCCCACCAGAAAAGGCCCGGTACGGTGTCCTTCACGTGTGGGAAGTCACGGCGGTGGAGCGAGTCGCCACGATTGGCCGCTGGCAGTCCACGACAAGTGCTCGTCATCGGTGGCGTTACGCCGCGCTGCGCCTGTTACGGCCCCGCGACCTCGTGCGGGACACCATGAGCACATGCACCACGACACCCAACCGGATACAAGCCGACACCAACCGCCCCTAGGAGCGATCACCGCGCCCCGTGATCTGATCGTTTCGCCTCGGCACGATCTACATGCACCACGACACCCAGCACCACGAGGAACCAATTGATGAAGCGCCAGCCCACCCTTGACCTGACCACCTTCGCCACCGCGCCCGACGATGCCCGCGTTCGCATAGGTACCACCGCCGCGCTGTACGGCGTGAGCGCAAATACCGTTTGGCGACGCGTAAAGGCGGGACTGATCCCGAAACCCCACCGGGATGTGGGCACCACGTACTGGAAAGCCGGCGACCTGCGCCGCGCCCTGGCTGGGACGGCGCAGTGCTCGCCCCAGAAGTAAGAAGGCCCGCTCAGTCCTGGCTGGGACTGGCGAGCCGTGTTCAACAAAGCCGAGATGAACGGAGAGATCTTCCCATGATCCGCCCCCACGATCAACACCGCGCCGCCATGGCGCATCTCGCCCGCATCGGGTAACCCGGACCACCACCATGAAGAACGCCTTCATCAAGGTGCAGCCGCTGCATTGCCCGATGCCGACCACCCCCACCCTGAACAGCATCGTCATCGTGCAGGACGGCCAGCCCGTCACCACGACCGAGCGAGTAGCCGCCGCCGCCGGACTGCGACACAAAAACGTGCTCGCACTGGTCCGTGAGCATCTGGCGGACTTCGAAGAGTTCGGCGAAGTCGCGTTTCGAACGCGACTTAACCCCCAGGGCTCGCCCACCGAGTACGCCGAGCTGACCGAACCTCAGGCCGCGCTGCTGTTCCTGTACCAGCGCAACACCGAAGCGGTTCGAGCGTTCAAGGTGCGGATGGTCAAGGACTTCGCCCGCGCCACCGCCGAGCTGCAGCGCCAGCGCGCCACCTCAGGATGGTCTGCTGTCGCCCAGCTCGCCAGCCTGGACGCCGAGCGCCAACAGATCGAGGCGTGCGCCAGCGATGCCGCCCGCACGCTCGGCAAGCTGCGCAGCCTGCGCAGGCTGAACGACCTGGAATCTGCGCCACTGCTGGCGCTGGTGCAGCGCGATCTGTTCTCGATCGAGCAAGGCGGTGCCGTATGACCGCGCGCCTGATCTACCTCGTGCAGCGAGCCGCCGCCGCCGTGCTGGTCCTGCTGCCCGTGCTGCTGCCCGGCTGCTGTGTGCTGGGTGCCGGGACATGAGCGCCGACCCCTTCAACAACGTCGCGTCGGCGCTTGAGCAGCGTGGCCGGGTCCGCTACTTCGGGTCTGGTCAGTTGCGCGCCGCCTGCCCGGTCTGTGGCGAGCGCAACACCAACACGTTCAGCGCGAAGGCCGGCGATACCGGCGCCGTCCTGGTCAAGTGCTGGAAGAGCGAATGCACCCCGGCGCAGATCGCCAGCGCGCTCGGCTTGGAAGTCACCGCCCTGTTCCCGCCCCGTGAGCGTGAAGCCGGCAAGGCCGCCAGCGCGCCGCGCCGTGTCGGGATGCTGCCGCCCATGCAGGCCCTGGAGCTGATCGCCGCCGAGAGCTTCCTGGTCATGGTCGCAGCCGAGAACCTGAGCAACGGCCACGTGCTGACCGACACCGACCGCGAGCGACTGCGTGAAGCCGCCGCACGCATCCGATACCTGACCGACGAAAGCCAACGATGAGCCGCCCCGATTACAAGAGCCTGGACGCTGCCGCCGCCCTGGTGGACACGCAGATCCGCGCCAAGCACCGCCCCGGCGCCGAGCCGCCCGAGTGGATGGATGACGTGCCGAGCGAGCCGGCGACCAGCGCCAGCCGGCCACGCAGCGCCGCGCAGGACGGCGTGATCCTGACCCGAGCGTCAGACCTCAAGATCACGCCGATCCTGTGGCTGTGGCGGTACTGGCTGGCCGCTGGAAAGGTGCATCTGCTGGCCGGTGCGCCCGGTCAGGGAAAGACCACCATTGCCTTGAGCGTGGCCGCCACGGTGACGACTGGCGGACGCTGGCCGGACGGTTCACGCTCGCCTGTCGGTAGCGTGCTCGTCTGGTCCGGCGAGGATGACCCCGCCGACACGCTCGCCCCCAGGCTGAAGGCGATGGGCGCCGACATGGACCGGGTTCACTTCGTCACGGGTGCCCGTGTCGATGGCGAGCCTGTGCCATTCGATCCGGCGCGCGACATGGTGCAACTGGCCGCAGCCGTGAAAGCCATCGGTGACGTGCGCGTGTTGGTCGTCGATCCGATCGTGAGCGCTATCGCTGGCGACAGCCACAAGAACAGCGAGGTCCGGCGAGGGCTTCAGCCGCTGGTCGATCTGGCTGCCGAGATTGGCGCCGCCGTGATCGGTATCAGCCACTTGTCCAAAGGCACAGCCGGACGTGACCCGACCGAGCGCGTTACCGGGTCGATCGGCTTCACCGCCGTCGTGCGGCTGGTCTGGCTGGCCGCCAAGGTCCGCGGGCTGGACGGCGAGGACCGGCGGGTGCTGGTGCGCTCGAAGTCGAACCTCGGCCCGGACAACGGTGGCTTCGCGTACAGCCTGGAACAGGTCGAGGCGATACCCGGTGTGATCGCGTCGGCTGTGACTTGGGGCGAGGCCCTGGAGGGATCAGCGCGCGAGCTTATGGCGGAGGCTGAAGCCGAAGAAGAGACGCCGGACGGCACCGCGAAGGCGGACGGAATCGACGAGGTACTGATTCGATTCATTGGCCGGGACATGGTGCCGAGCGAGGCGATCAAGGCACGGCTGAAGGCTGAAGGCTTCTCGGACAAACAGGTGCGAGCCGCCCGCCACCGCATCGGGATCGTGGTGAAACGATCCGGTTTCGGCAAGGAAATGTCTTCGTACTGGAAGCTTCCCGACTCCACCGAGATCCCGGACGACGCCCATTCGTGCCCTTCCGGTCCCATTCGTGCCCATTCGTGCCCTTCAAATAGTGAGGGCACGACTGACACGAATGGGCACGAATGGAGAGCAGAGGGCACGAATGGCACCAGTGGTGAGGCGCTGTGATGGGCGCCGCTGACATCCTTGGCCGCCTGCGTGACCGTGGCCTGACGCTCGCTCCACTGCCGGACGGGCGCATCCTCGCCAGCCCAAGCGACAAGCTCACCGACGCCGACCGCGCCCAGATCCGCGCCCACAAGCGCGAGCTGTTGGACCTGCTGCAGCGCCAGCGACCGACCCGGTTTTATGGTGGAACGGCAGTGCCGCGCCCGAGCGTTCTGGACCTGTGCGGACTGTCCGAAGCCGAGATCACATGCATGGTCCAACGGGTCAACGTCGCCCGCCGAGCCGGCTACAGCCTGGACGACGCCGAGCAGATCGCCGACCGCCTGCTGTGGCGCGATCGGACCCTGATCGACATGCACGCATGCCTTGAGTGCGCCCGTCTGCGTGGCAGCGGCTGCACCGCTCGCCCACCTCAGCAGTTCACCCATGGCGCGGTCCATGAGCTGATCCGCTGCCCCGCCTTCACCCCGACCGCCAAGGACTGACCCGACATGAACCCGAACCTGACCACTCCGCAAATCATCCCCGCCACCGCCGGCACGAACCTGTTGATCGCCGACGCCGACGCGCTCGCCTTCTGCGCAGTACCCGTCATCGCCTGGAGCTGCACGCCGCCCCGCGAAGGGCACGCCGCCCGCGCCGAGCCCGTCACCCTGGCCGGTGACGACGCAGAGCTGGACACGCATGCATGGGCTGTCCGGCACCACCACGGCGTCGTGGAGATTCCCGGAGCTGGGATCTACCCGAACGCCGATGCATGGCTGGCAGACCTGCGCGCCTGCGCCGCTGCCTGAACAGGCCCCCACATCACGCACCAAGGAAACGCCATGAGCCTCACCGTCGCCGATACGGGCACCACCCACCGCATCGTCCCCGCTGGCGTCCATCTCGCGCGCTGCTTCCGCCTTGTCGATCTAGGCACGCAACCGGAGGTGTTCGAAGGCGAGCAGAAGATGATGAAGAAGCTTCGCGTCGAGTTCGAGCTTCACGGCGAGGATGACGCCGGCCAGCCACTCACCCGCGACGATGGCCGACCGCTGACCATCGGCCTGGAGCTGACCGCATCCCTCGGCAAGAAGGCGAAGTTGCGCGCGCATCTGGAGAGCTGGCGCGGTCGCCCGTTCACGCCCGAAGAGCTGCTAGGTTTCGACATGGCTCGGCTTCTGGGCGCCTATGGCCTGTGCAACGTCACGCACCGCACCAGTGGCGCAGGCAAGGCCTATGCCGCAGTGAGCAGCCTCAGCCCGCTGCCTGCCGCGATGCGTGCCACGAAGCCGGCGCCGATCCTGCCGAACTGCATCCTTGACCTGGACGACTTCGATAGCGCGGTGTTCGAGGCCCTGCCCGAGTGGCTGCAACAGCAGATTGACCAGAGCGTGGAGCGCCGCCGCGTGCTGTGCATGCCAGACCCAGAGCCCGCGCCAGCCGCAGATCCTGACGGCACGCCCGCCGACATGGACACGTTCTGACGAGGTGCAGCATGGGAACGCATAGCCGCAACAAGGGCGCAGCCGGCGAGCGCGAGCTGGTCGGACTGCTGCGAGAGCTGACCGGTCTGGACATTCGCCGCCGTGTCTCGCAGTACAGCCAAGACACCGACCTCGTGGGCGTACCGGGCTGGGCAGTGGAGTGCAAGCGCCACGCCCAGGTGGACCGGGCAGACCTGCGCAACTTCTGGAACCAAGCTGTCCGGCAGGCCCGCGGGGTCGAGATCCCTGTTCTGTTCGTGCGCCGCGACCGCGACGAGTGGCGCGCGGTGTGGCCGCTGGCCGCGGTGCTGGGCGTGCCGGTGGAAGGCTGGCTCGATTACGGGATGGCGACCGAGGGGACGCTGTCCGCATGGGCTGCAGTCTTCCGGGAGACGGATGCCGCCAGCGTGCTGACCCCACCCCCCGGGTCGCGGGTCCTTTGTGGTGATTCACCCGCGGGTAATTCGGCCCCCGCTCTTCCGCTGTTCTGCAGCCCCTCCTAGGGGGGTTCTGGTTTTAACGCGACATCAGCGCCGGGCACGACCTGACCGGCACCGCCCCCACCTCAAGGCCCGCCACCGTGCGGGCTTTGCCGCGTCTGCGCGATGCCCTGAAACCGAGGGCGATTGCTGGCGCTGCTGGCTGGCGCCGACCATCTGGAGGATGTGCGCGAGATGGTCCGCCGCTGGCGCTGCTGGACGACACGGTGCTGGCCGGCGGTGCCCAGGCCACCGTCGTGCTGCTGATCGACCTCGTGCAGCTGCCGGACGACGCGGTGCTGGCCGGCGGTGCTGGTCGAGATCCTGGCCGCCGTGGTGCTGCTGGCCGGCGGTGCTTGGCTGTTTCGGCTGACTGCTACCCGTTGACCAGCGCCAGCTCGTCGCGGCTGGTGTTGCCCGAGCGCATCGGGTCAAGCATGTTCCGGGATGGTGGGCGCGATGGTGGAAGACCCGAACTGGCAAGAAAAAAGCCCAAGTGAATCAATCACTTGGGCCAGATCCTGGCGGAGACGGAGGGATTCGAACCCTCGATGCACTTTTGGTACATACTCCCTTAGCAGGGGAGCACCTTCGGCCACTCGGTCACGTCTCCGGCGAAGAGATGAGACTATAGCGCAAATCTGGCGGTCCTGTAAACCGGTCTGCCGAACACTGTCCTCGTCAGGGCGCGCCACCAGGATCCAGCGGAATCGGCTTGCGGGCATCCGCCTCGAAATAGTCGCGCGTGAAACGGAAACCAAAGGGTGCGCCGAGGTCATTGGCCGCATAGCGCTGTCCGGGCTGGTACTGCGCCTGGGACCAGCCCAGACCACCGACCAGCAAGCCGCCACCCGCGCGCACGAACTGCTCGATCGAAGGAACATCGCGGGTCGCGAAATCCGGCGGTGGATCCCAGTCGCTCGAATACCAGAGCACGGCCGCGCAGCGCAGATCTGCGTCCAGCGCACCGGGCTGCACCTGCGCAAACCCCCACCCGCGCTGCTGGATGCGCAGGCGCATCTGCCGCACCTCGGGCGCGGACACGTAGCTGCCCGGCCAGAACAGGATGGTTGGCTGGGCCGGGCAACCCGCGGCCGCCTTGGTGCGCAGCAGCCAGCGCAGCGCGTTTTCACCGAACTGCAGGTTGTCGCCACCGGGCCGGATCTCGTCATCCCGGAGCACGCCATCGTGGGCATAGACCAGCACATGGCCCCGACCGTACTCGCGCGCCACCATGAAATCCCGCGACGCCTCGGCGCCGTCCCCATAGCGGACAACCCCAGCCGGGACGCGGCTGATCGACATCCATGGCGCGCCATCCCCCACCGCCGCGTCGGGCGTCGTGCATCCGGGCAGCACACAGACACTGCCCGGCTTGGCAACTCGCAGGTAGAGCTTCATCGAGGAGAGCAGGCTGCGCACCGAACGTTCCTTCTCGCTTTCGGCCTCCGCGGATTTGAGGGTGGCGCGCGTCGCCTCGGTCTCTGCCCGGCCCTTTTCGACCCAGGCCAAGCCGCTCAGTCCCAGCAGCGACACGCCCACGGTGCCGGCGATCGTCCAGCCCACACGGGCGCGCAGCCTCTTGCGGGCCACGCTCTTGCGGAGGAACTCCACTTCCTTCGCATTGAACCAGTGCGTCGGCTGCTTGAGCGCCGGGGCCAGCAGCGCCAGATCCGGGTTGGTGTTCCAGAGGTAATCGGCATCCCCGGTCTTGCCGAACTCGATCGCCGCGGCGTTCATCTTGGCGCCCAGGATCAGCCGGTCCTTGCCCACGGCGTGGATCCATTCGTGCAAGGTTTTCCAGGCGCGCACCAGTGCGTCGTGGGCCGGCTCGATGTAGTCCTCGCCGCGGACGATCAGCCGGGCCTCCACCAGACGCTCCAGCACCTGCCCGACCCGCGCGTTTTCATCGTCCAGAAACACCAGATCGTCCATCCCCACCCGCTTGCTGGCAAGGTCACCTTCCACCGACACCATGCGCAGCATGAGCATCCGCATCGTGTTCTTCTGCGCCGGATCCAGTTCGGCCAGCAGCGCGTCGGCCCGGGTGCGCAGCGCGCCCATGACACCCCCGAGCCGCTGGTAGTCATCGCCCCGCAGCGCCCGGTCCGAGCGGCCGCTGCTGCAGTAGGCCTCGTAGAGTTCGTTGAGCGCGTACGACAGCAGCGGCATCGCCCCCGGCGACTGCACCACCTCGGCGAGGATGTCGTCCACCAGCTCCGGCGGATCGAAGACCAGCACCTCCTGCACCATCGGCAGCTCGATCACCTCGCGCAACTCCTCCAGGCTGAACGGCGGCACCGTGCAGCGTCCGGCCATCCAGTGCGTCTTCAGCTCGCCGGTGGTGAACTGCGGCTCGAAGTCGGCCCGCACCGTCAGGATGATCCGGTGGATCCCCCCTTCCCCATCAATCAGCTGGTGCAGCCGCTTCAGGAACTGCTGCCGCTCCTGGTCGTCGCTGCAGCGGGTGATCAGTTCCTCGAACTGGTCGATCACCAGCACCGCCCTGGTCGGCTCGATGCCGGCCAACGCCTCGGTCAGCACGGCCACTGGATGCACCCCCGGCCGGATCACCGGCAGGATCTCGAATCCGGCGGCCCGCAGCACCGGCAACAGCCCCGCCTTCACCACCGACGACTTGCCCGTGCCGGACGCCCCGCTGACCACCAGCAGCCGGCAGCTTTCGCTGCGGGCACGCAGGTCCTCGATGACGCGGTCGCGGCCGTAGAACAGCAGCCGGTCGTCCTCGTTGAACGACGCCAAGCCCATGTAGGGACTGCGCCGCGGGATCGGCGGGAGATTGAGGATGTTGTCCGGGTCGAGGAAGATGAACTCGCCCTTGTCGTGCTTCTGGAGCGGAAAGAAGCCCGGGGTCTGGCGCTGGCGCTGCCCGGAAGCCAGGGTCGCGGGCTCGACCCGGTCACGCACATAGGCGTACAGCTCGGTCGCGGTGATGACGCCGTCGCCCTCGCGGTCGGTGCGGGCATCGGCCATGCCGCAGAGTCCGTCGAACAGCGCCAGCGCGAAGGGTGAATGCGCCGCCGCGTCTCCGGACGGGCCGGCGGTACCCCGTGCCCCGGTCGCCTGGCCGTTCAGCACGTCCAGCGCCTTCTGGTCGTAGGCCGCCGAGGTGATCACCTGCCACGCGGGATCGAGGATGAAACGGTCGAAGCGCTCCTTGTAGATTTTCTTCGGCATCAGCGTGCCGATGGAGCGGTGCAGCGTCGACCAGCGGAAGGCGCCGGAAAAGCAGCAGTCCAGGATCAGCAGCAGGTGGCGGCACGGCAGTGCGTTCAGGGCCTGCTGCAGATCGGCCATGGGCACGAAGGTCGAGGGATCGTCTCCGTGCGCATCGGCCGGCACCAGATAGCCGGCCGGCCCGTCCTCGCCGTCGGCCGGGATGCCGTGGCCGGCGAAATAGAACAGCACCCGGTCGTCGCGACCGACTTCTCGCGGCAAGGTGGTCTGCAACAAGGCTCGGAGGTCGGCCCCGGTGGCATCCAGCAAGGGCGGGTGGACCTGGAACCCCTGCTGCGTCGTCAGCACCTCCGCCAGGCGGCGGGCATCGGCCACTGCCGTGCGCAGCGGCGACAGGTGCTGGTAGTGGTCGATGCCGATGAGGAAGGCGTGGTGCCGGTGAAACGGCAGCGTCCCCGGGCGCCCGGACGCCGCCGGATCGGGCGAACTCATGGACCGCCGACCTGCCAGCGCACGTCCCGCAGTGCCGCCTGCCCGGGCGCCGACACGAAGTAGTTCAGGTGGTGGCAGGCGACGTTCCGGACCACCGGCGCGACCGCCCGGCCAGGCCCGACCCCGAGAATGCTCGGCACGCCCACCGCGATGTCATTGGGCTGGTTCGCGAACAGCGCCTCGAAGAGCGGGCCCTTGCCGACCTTGGCCAGCATCCGGGCAAAGAAGGCGTCGGAGGGTTCCTGGTAGGCGTCCACATCCCCCGCCAGGATGGTGTAGGGGATGCCGGGATCGGGACTCGCGTTCAGGGTGCGGATGAACTCGGAGTCCGGGTCCATCTGCTCCAGCGTCGGCGTGACCCGCTTCGAGCGGTTCAGCAGCAGCATCACCGCGCTGCTGAAGGGCACCAGCAGCGGCACATAGTTGAGCGACAGCCCGGTCAGCACGCCCAGGATCTTGCGCGCGCCGTCGAACTTGCCGAAGGGCGAGCCGTGGTTGGGTGTTCCGCACAGGACGAGGTGGTCCACGACCTGGTTGCCGCCTTCGCGCTCGATGAACCAGCGCGACACCAGCCCGCCCATCGAATGCACCAGCAGGGTCAGGCGCTTGCCGTCCCCGGCCTGCAAGCCGACCGCCGCCAGATCGGCCTTGAGCTGCCGCGCGGTGTCGGCAATGGGCGTGCTGAGGTTCTCGTAGTCGTAGGTCAGCACCAGATCGAAGGTCCGGTCCAGCCCGCAGGCCTGCACGCCCGTGGCCATGCCCTCGGTGTCGCCGATGATGCCGTGGACCAGCAGCAGGATGTTCTGCGCCGCGGCGACCCGCTCCGCCACGCCGCCCTTCTCGTAGCGGAAGCTGCCGTCCGGATCGAACTCGAGCCGGCGCAGCTGGTTGACGCTGCTCTGCCGCAGCCAGGTCTTGAAGAAGTACAGCTTGAGCGAGCCACCCAGGCTGCGCCGCCGGTCGCCGATGCCCGGCAGGTGGTCGACGGTGACATGGGTGTTCCCCTCGTCGTCCTGCGTCGACTCGCCGCCCAGGTAGACATGCTGGCCATCGCTGACCAGCGCCAGCAGGCCCTCGTCCGGCTGCAGCGGCACCTTCAGCACGATGTCCAGCGGCTCGTCCGCCAGTGCAGACCCCTGCTGGATGTCCGTCAGTTCGAGGATGTTCTGCGGCTCGCCGCGGGTGGTGGAAAAGTTCAGCAGCGACAGGCCCTGGCGCGCGAAGGCCTGGCAGAAATCCGACGACGCCCCGACACCGCGTGATGCCGCCTGCGCCGACGCCAGACTCACCTGCGCCTTCACCTTGGAATGGGCCTTCACGACGATCTGACCGCCTGCGATCGACAGGTCCTGCGGCCCCACGGCGTCGAGCGGCCGCACGACGCGGATCCGCAACTCCCGGGTGAACCATTCGTTCTGGTGCACCAGCTTCGGGCGAGACCGGACGCTGCCGATGCTGCGGGTGCCGGCTTCCGCCCGAACATCCCGTGTCGGCGACACGATCTGCCCCAGCTCCAGATCCTCCTGGCTGAGCAGGAAGTCGTCGATCTGCTCGGTGCTGACGATCAGCTTGAAGCGCTCGACCGACTCGTTCTGGCCGTCCTCCAGGAAGAAGTAGTCGTCGGGCTTGGCGCCCCAGAGCGTCGCCCAGCCACCGCCCGGCTCCACCGGATCGTTGGACAGGATGTGGATGCCGAACGCGCGCGAGAAATACACCAGCGCCAGATGCAGGGTCTGCGCCGTGCGGTTGCGGGCGCGGATCGCCCCGCGGATCTCGGCCCAGTCGCTGCCGGTCTTCACCAGATCCAGCACGATGTCGTCGCCGGGGTGGACATGGTCGGCGGCCCCGGCCACCCGCTCGGTGAACTGGAAGTCCACCCGCGCCACGTCCATCGCCGTGGCCGGGTTGCGCAGGCCGAGGCTGCGCTCCCACTGCGCCACCTGCCGCAGCGCGGGCAGCAAGGCATCGGCCGCCTGCTCCGCACCGCCACCCAGTCCGGCGCCCTGGATGAGCAGATCCGTCTCGCGCTGCAGCAGGTGCAGCTGGCGCGCTTCCGCACGCAGCAGATACGCCCCCGCCTGCGCAACGTCGGTGAGCGCGGCACCGACCGATCCATCGGCATCGAGCGCCTTCTGCAGGGCCGTGCGCTGGTCGGCGCTGCCTTCGAAGGCCACCAGCAGCGGCGCCACCGGCAGGCTGGTGATTTCGGCCCGGTAGCGCACCGAGGTAGCACTCTCGAACCCGAGCGTGATCTCGCTCTTCTGCGGCCCGACCTGCACCGTGCTGGCGCTGCCCGCGACCCGTGCCTGGTCGTCCTCGGGATACAGACGCAGCGTGACGGGCTGGTCCGGATCGGTCGGCACACCCTGGATCGCGCCGGCGTCCATCTTCCAGCGCCCGTGATCGGCGTAGACGCTGTAGCGGCGGGCGGTCTGCGAAGCGCTCCGGCCGAGGAAGCCGCTCGCCGCGCTGAAGCCGCCCGCTGTCTCGAACTGCGGATTCTGGTCATCCGCCCGGCTGCGAACGGCCGCGCGGCAACGCACGAACAGGTCCGCGTAGGTCAGGTCGCTGCCCGACTTGTCCAGCACCTCGATCAACGTGCTGGTGAAGACCCCGCTGTTGTCGGGCGACTCCTGCGCGAGCTGCGTGCGCTCGCAGGCGGCCAGCAGGATGTGCGGGCTGGTGGGAATCCAGAGCGGTGTGCCGGACTTCGCGAGCCGGTCATAGTGGCCGTCGAGGTAGCTCTCCAGCGGCCGCTCCCGCGTGACTTCGTGGGTGACCCGTGGGCGCAAGCCTCGAAACGCATCGACGCCCCGGGTGCCGGAGCCGGAGTGGCAGCAATCGAGGATGACGGCGACATGCGCGCCCCGCCCCGACACTTCGGCGATCAGGACAGCGAGTTCCTTGTCCGCCAGGTCGTAGCCGCCGGGCTGGCGGCTGTCCACGCAGACCAGGCCCTCGTCCTTGCCGTCGGGGTAGAAATCGTGGAACGCCGCGGCCGAGGCCCAGCGCGCGCCGTGGCCACAGAAATGGAACACCGCCACATCGCCCGGCCCCGCCTTGCCCAGGTGTTGGCGAAAGGCGCGGATGAGCTTATCGCGGGTCGCATCGGCGTCCTTCAGGACTTCGATGCCGAGGCGGGAGGAGTCGAAGTTCCGGACGAGGTAGTCGCGGAAGTGGTCCACATCGTTCACGCAACCGGACAGGGCGCCGACGTCCGGCGGATAGGCGTTGATGCCGACCAACAGCGCGTGGACCTGACTGGACATGGTGCTCTCTCCTGCCGCAATGCACGCAGGTTAGATCCGGAACGGCCACTGGGAACACGCGGGTTCCACAACCCTGATGACGTCGCGGCCGGGCACCGCGCCTGAAAAACAAAAACGGAGCGCGGGTGAGGCGCTCCGTCGTCAGGGACCACCCGAATGGATCAGGCGGGTTCGCCGTCCAGACCGAAGGCCTTGTGCAGGGCACGCACGGCCAGTTCCATGTACTTCTCGTCGATCACGACCGAGGTCTTGATCTCGCTGGTGGTGATCATCTGGATGTTGATGTTCTCGTCGCTGAGGGCACGGAACATCGTCGAGGCCACGCCAGCGTGCGAGCGCATGCCGATGCCGACGATCGAGACCTTGCAGATCTTGGTGTCGCCGACCACGGCCGCCGCGCCCAGCGCCGGCACCACTTCGGACTTCAGCAGCTCGAAGGCGCGCTGGTAGTCGCTGCGGTGGACGGTGAACGAGAAATCGGTCTTGCCGTCGTGCGAGACGTTCTGGATGATGACGTCCACGTCGATGTTGGCCTCGGCCACGCGGCCCAGGATGCCATAGGCGATGCCGGGCTTGTCCGGCACGCCCAACACGGTCAGCTTGGCTTCGTCGCGGTTGAACGCGATGCCCGACACAACGGCTTGTTCCATCTTCTCGTCTTCCTCGAAAGTGATCAGGGTGCCCGACTTGGCTTCTTCCTCGATGGCGATGTCCCACGGGGTGAAGCTCGACAGCACGCGCAGCGGCACACGGTACTTGCCCGCAAACTCGACCGAGCGGATCTGCAGGATCTTGGAGCCCAGCGAGGCCATCTCCAGCATCTCCTCGAAGGAGACGGTGGCCAGGCGGCGGGCTTCCGGCACGACCCGCGGGTCGGTGGTGTAGACACCGTCCACGTCGGTGTAGATCAGGCACTCGTCGGCCTTCATCGCCGCAGCCACAGCGACCGCCGAGGTGTCCGAACCACCACGACCAAGCGTGGTGATGTTCATGTCCTCGTCGACGCCCTGGAAGCCTGTGATCACGACCACGCGGCCGGCGTCCAGGTCGGCGCGCACGCGGGCGTCGTCGATGCTCTGGATGCGCGCCTTGGTGTAGGCCGAGTCGGTGCGGATGGGCACCTGCCAGCCGGAGTAGCTGACGGCGTCCATGCCTTCCGCCTGCAGTGCAAGCGACAGCAGACCGACCGACACCTGCTCGCCGGTGCAGGCGATCATGTCGAGTTCGCGGGTGACGGCCGCCGTCTGGACAGACGGGGACACTTCGCGGGCCAGGCCGAGCAGGCGGTTGGTCTCGCCGCTCATGGCGGAGGGCACGACCACCAACTGGTGGCCGGCGCGGGCCCACTTGGCCACGCGCTTGGCGACGTTGCGGATGCGCTCGGGCGAGCCCATCGACGTGCCGCCATACTTGTGAACGATCAAAGCCATGGGGTTGTGGCTCGCTGGGGAGTCGAAAAGCTCACGATTTTAGCCGGTTCCCTGCGAGGTGGAATCCTCAGTGTGGTGCGCACGCCAGTGCAGCGCAACCTGAGGCTGCCCGGCGGACGCCACCACCCGCGCATCCAGCCCGAGCCCGGGGACAAACACCAGCTGCTCGCCGCAGAACAGCAGCGGCCCGCCACGCGCTTGTGCAGGCACACCCGCCAGCTGGTACTGCTTCTTGAGCGCACGCGGCGGCGTGCCGGCCGCACGCTGGAATTGCTCGCCACCCGAACGCGGTCGTGCCGTCAACCGCGCCAGTCGATCGAGCGCGACACCGCCCTGCACGACTGGGTCGATGTGCAGGACGCCGCCAAAGGTCGGCAGCGGAACGCACCGCTCGACGCGCAGATCCGGCAAGGCCACAGGGGCCGCCAGCGCGGCCACCGGCATCACCGCACTCCAGCGGAGTACGCCGCGCCACAGGAGCAGTTCACCCACCCCGGCCATCGGCCAGCGGGCGTCGGTGCAGGTCGGCAGTTCCCGCGACAGGCGGTCCAGCCAGCTCGCCCGCGGTGGCTCGCCCACCGTGCGCTGCAGCCACAGGTGCAGCAGGTTGCGCAGCCGCGCGCCACCCAGCGCCACAGCGGTCCGGGCGTCCAGACCGTCCTGCACGGCCACGGCACCCAGATCGATCTCGGCGAGCGCCTGCAGACACTCGGCCGCATCCTGCGCATGGCGGGCGGCATCACCCAGCACCTGGGGCGCTTGCGGGAAGGCCGCCGTCAGCGCCGGCCACAGGTGCAGGCGCAGGCGGTTGCGGGCGTAGCGGGGGTCGGCGTTGCTGTCGTCCTCGATGTGCTGCAGGCCGTGCTGCGCGACATAGGCTTCAATGGCAGCTCGCGGATGCCGCAACCACGGGCGCCGCCAGCAAATGCCATCGCGCCAGACGGACGCAGGCATCGACGCCAGCCCGGCCGCCCCGGCGCCGCGCAGGGCTTGCAGCAGGAAGGTCTCCGCCTGGTCTTCCCGGTGGTGGGCGAGCAGCACGGTGTCACAGCCGGTCGAGCGGGCCATGTCCGCCAGCGCGGCGTAGCGTCCGCTGCGCGCCAGTGCCTCGATGCTGTCACCGGTCTTCGGCAACCGATGCAGATGCAGGTGGCGTGCATGGAACTGCAGATCGGCGCCCTGCCCTCGCCACTGCGCGCACTGCTCGGCGCAATGCGCCAGCCAGTCGTCGGCGTGGCGGCTCAGTCCGTGGTGGACATGGAAGGCGTGGATCGGGTGCGGATGGCCAGTGGCATCGGCCAGCACCTGCGCTGCACGCCAGGTCGCGTGCAGCAGGGCGATCGAGTCGCGCCCGCCGCTGCAGGCCACAGCCAGCGGGCGGGGCGTCACGGGCAGATCGGGCCAGGGATCAGGCCTTGGTGTCGGTGTAGCGGCCGTAGCTGCGCAGGCGGTTGTAGCGGTGGTCCAGCAGTTCCTTGGTCGGCAGATCGACGACCTGGCGCAGCGCGTCATTGAGCGCACGCTTCAGATAGGCGGCCATCTGCTTGTGGTCGCGGTGCGCGCCACCGACCGGCTCGTTGACGATCTTGTCGATCAGGCCGAGGGCTTTCAGGCGGTGCGCGGTGATGCCGAGCGCATCGGCGGCGTCGCTGGCGCGCTCGGCCGTCTTCCACAGGATCGAGGCACAGCCTTCCGGCGAGATGACCGAGTAGACCGAAAACTGCAGCATCAGCACCTGATCGGCCACGCTGATGGCGAGTGCGCCGCCGGAGCCGCCTTCACCGATGATGGTGGTGATGATGGGCACTTCGAGCTGCGCCATCTCGAAGATGTTGCGGCCGATCGCCTCGGACTGGCCGCGCTCTTCCGCACCGATGCCGGGATAGGCGCCGGGGGTGTCGACGAAGGTGAACACCGGCAGACCGAACTTCTCGGCGACCTTCATCAGGCGCAGCGCCTTGCGGTAGCCCTCGGGGCGGGCCATGCCGAAGTTGCGGATGGCGCGTTCCTTGGTGTCACGGCCCTTCTGGTGGCCCAGCACCATGCAGGCACGGCCGTTGAACCGGGCCAGTCCGCCGACGATCGACTTGTCGTCCGCGAACGAGCGGTCACCGTGCAACTCCTGGAAGTCGGTGAAGATCTCGTTGACGTAGTCCAGCGTGTAGGGACGCTGGGCGTGGCGCGCAATCTGCGTGACCTGCCACGGCGACAGGCTGGAGTAGATGTCCTTGGCGAGCTGCTGGCTCTTCTTGGACAGGCGGTCGATCTCTTCGGAGATGTCGACGGCCGACTCGTTTTGCACGTAGCGCAGTTCCTCGATCTTGGTTTCGAGTTCGGCGATCGGTTGCTCGAATTCGAGGAAATGTTTCTTGCTCATATGCATTGATCCTTCTGGGTCAGTACTTAAGTTTAGTACGTGACGGGCAACGGGTCGAGACTTCTCCAGACATACCAGGTCGCCACCGACCGGTACGGCGCCCACGCATCGGCGACTTCGCGGGCCTCCGCACGTGAGACTGGCTCGCCGCTGAAATAGTTCAGGCTGATGCCCTTGATCAGTCCGACATCGTCCAAAGGCAACACATTCGGCCGCATCAGGTAGAAGATCAGGAACATTTCGGCCGTCCAGCGACCCACGCCGCGGATCGCCACCAGCTCGTCGATGATGGCCTCGTCGCCCATGGCGTCCCACTGGAACTGCTGCAGGCCGCCTTCCTCGAAATGCCGGGCGAGGTCACACAGGTACTCGACCTTGCGCGCCGACAGGCCGGCACTGCGCAGCACCGGCTCCGGCAGCGCCAGCACGGCGGCCGGCGTGATCAGATAGCGCGAACCGACGCCAAGTGCCACGAACCGTGTCCAGACCGACTGCGCCGCCTTGACCGAGATCTGCTGGCCGACGATCGAGCGTGCCAGCGTGGTGAAGGCGTCCCCCCGGCTCTGCAGCCGCACGGCGCCGAAGCGCTCGACGAGCTTGTTCATCACCCGGTCGCGGCGCGACAGGTGACCGCAGGCGTCATCCCAGTAAGGCGGCGTGACCAGCAGCGGCTCGCCGCCCTCGTCCACAGGGGTTTGGCTCATGGCGGGAGACTCGGTGGCGGCGGCGGGCGTCAGGCCTGGACCCACGTCGTGCCCTGGGCGCTGTCCTTGAGGACGATACCCTGCGCGGCAAGTTCGGCCCGGATGCGGTCGGCCTCGGCGAAATTGCGCGCGGCCTTGGCCGCGGCACGGGCCGCGATCTGCGCCTGGATGTGGGACTCGTCGATCGCGGCCGTGCCGACACCCGCCTGCAGGAATTGCCGCGGCGCCTGCTGCAGCACGCCCAGCACGCCACCCAGGCGCCACAGCAGCGCGGCAGTCTCGGCCGAGCGGCTGCGGTTGACCTCGCCGGCCAGATCGAACAGCACCGACACGGCGATCGGCGTGTTGAAGTCGTCGTCCATCGCGGCCTTGAAGCGGGCGGCGGCAGGGTGGGTCCAGTCGATCTCGGCGGGCGCCGTGTCGGGGGCCACGGCGTCGAGCGCGGTGTAGAGCCGGCGCAGCGCGCTGCGAGCGTCGTCGAGGCCGGCGTCGCTGAAGTTGAACGGGCTGCGGTAGTGCACGCGCAGCATGAAGAAGCGCAGCGTCTCGCCGTCGTAGGACTTCAGCACGTCGCGGATGGTGAAGAAGTTGCCCAGCGACTTGGACATCTTCTCGTTGTCGACGTTCAGGAAGCCGTTGTGCATCCACGTCCGCACGAAACGCTGGCCGGTGGCGCCTTCGCTCTGGGCAATCTCGTTCTCGTGGTGCGGGAACTGCAGATCCAGCCCGCCGCCGTGGATGTCGAAGGTCTCGCCGAGCAGCGCGCAGCTCATGGCCGAGCACTCGATGTGCCAGCCGGGACGGCCGGGACCATAGGCCGAGGGGTACTTGGCGTCTGCCGGCTCTTCCGGCTTGGCGGATTTCCAGAGCACGAAGTCGAGCGGATCGTCCTTGCCATCGGCCACGGCCACGCGCTCGCCGGCGCGCAGGTCGTCGAGCGACTTGCCCGAGAGCTTGCCGTAGCCGGGGAAGCGGCGCACCGCGTAGTTCACGTCGCCGTTGCCGGACTGATAGGCCAGCCCCTTTTCGTGGAGCAGGCCGATCATCGACAGCATCTGCGGCACGTACTCGGTGGCGCGCGGCTCGTGGGTCGGGCGCTCGATGCCGAGTGCGCCGATGTCGGCGTGCATGGCGGCCGTCATCTCGTCAGTCAGCTGGCGGATGGTGATGCCGCGCTCGACTGCGCGGCGAATGATCTTGTCGTCGATGTCCGTGATGTTGCGCACATAGGTGACCTGCCAGCCACTGGCACGCAGCCAGCGCTGCACGACATCGAAGGCCATCATCATGCGCGCGTGACCGATGTGGCAGAAGTCGTAGATGGTCATGCCGCACACGTACATGCGCACGTGGCCGGGGTCGATGGACTGGAAGTCTTCGAGCGAGCGCGTGAGGCTGTTGTGGATACGCAGGGTCATCGATCGGGTCGCTTGGGGCGCGAAAGCTCAGGTACGGCGGGGCAGTATAGCCCCGGTACCAGCGCAGACACGGCTGGTTCGACCGAGTCCCGAGGGCCGGCACTTGTTCAATATATGCACAATCCGGCCATGATCAAACTCCAGGTGCACCGCCCCCGCTGGCTGCTGGCGGCGTCGCTGACCGCCGGCCTGATGCACTCGGTCGTCGCGGGCGAGCCGGTGGCGCCGGCGGCAGATCCCTTGCGCGAGCAGGCGATGGCGCTGGTCGCACAGCAGCAGGACGCACAGGCGCTCCCCCTCTTCGAGGAGCGCGTGCGGCGCCAGCCCGGCCAGGCGCAGGCGCTGATCGACCTGGGGGTGGTGCTGGCCAGGCTGGGACGCCTGACCGAGGCACGCCAGCGCTTCGACGAGGCCCTGCGCACCAGCAGCATCCATGCGCTGGCACACGACAACCTGCTGCAACTGCAACTCAACATGGCCCGCCACGCCTACGCCGCCGCCCTCCAGTCTGGCGAGACGCCACCGAGCGCAGACACAGGCCTGCAGTGGAGCCCTGCGCCTGCGCCCGCATCGGCGCCACCAACGCCCCTGGGGGCCGTGGCGGCTTCGGCTACCCCCGCACTGGTTGCCGCCCAGAAAACCGATTACGCGGCCTGGTTGCGGCCGCTGCTGGCCTCGCTGGTCCTGCTGGCCCTGGGCGCCACGGCCTGGGCGCTGAACCGGCGGGCCCCGGTCGTGGTCCCGGTCGATGCTCCCGCGTCCACACACTCCCCACCCGCCACGCAAGTGATCCCGGAGCATGAGCGGGCGGTTCCGGAAGAGCGCCTGATCCAGGTCTACCGACTCATCGGGCAGGGACATCTCGCGCGTGCGCTGGAAGCGGCCGAGTCGCTCGTGCGGGACCAGCCGCGTTTCACGCTGGCGCAACTCGTCTACGGTGACCTGCTGCTGGCCCACAGCGGCGTGCTGCGTGGCTTCGGGCGCGGCACGGCGCAGGTGCCCGGCGGCCAGGAACTGCAGATCGCGCCGCTACAGCTGGAGGCCCGCCAGCGCCTCACAGCATGGCAAGAGCCGCCGCCACCCGGCACGGTGCCCCGCGAGCTGTTGCTGCTGCCAGCCTCGGTGCGCCAGGTGGTGGTGGTCGACGGGCTGCGCTCCCGGCTGTTCGTGCTGGAGCACCGGGCCGGACAGCTCGTGCCGACCGCCAGCCTCTACGCCGCCATCGGCCGCCTCGGCGTGGGCAAGCAGGACGAAGGCGACCTGCGCACGCCGCTGGGCGTCTACGACATCACCGGCAAGCTCGACAGCCGGCAGGTAGGCGATTTCTACGGCGCGGGCGCCCTGCCGCTGAGCTATCCGAACGAACACGACCGGCGCCTGCACCGCACCGGCGCCAACATCTGGCTGCACGGCACCCGCGCCGAGCGGCACGCCGACGCGCCCTTCTCCAGCAACGGCTGCGTCGTGCTGTCCAACCCCGACATGGAGCGGCTGATGCACGACCTCGTGCCGCGCCGCACGCCGGTCGTCATCGCCGAGCGCCTGGAATGGGTCCAACCCAAGGTGCTGGCGGAGCGCCGCTCCGCGGCTGTTGCGCTGGTCGAGTCCTGGCGCATGGCCCGCATGCAGCCGGATCCGGGCCGCTTGCTGGCGCTGTATGCGCGCACCTTCGACAACGGCGTGCAGGACCTGGCCGCATGGCGCAGGCAACTCGCGAACGACGCCGCTGAACACGGCGCGAAGGAGCGCCAGCTGGCCGATCTGATGGTGCTCGACGCCCAGAGCGGCGGCGACGCGCTGTTCATCACCTTCCGCGAAGTGCTGCGCGGCAGCGTGCACGGACCGCTGCGCCGCCAGTACTGGGCCCGGGAGCGTGGACAATGGAAGATCTTTTCTGAAGGAGTGTTGGAATGAGTTCATCTCAGCTCGTGCGCGCTGCGGCGGCCCTGGCCCTCGGTCTGGCCCTCAGCGGTGGCGCCAGCGCCGAGAAGGTGCGTCTGGTCACCTCGATGGGCGACATCGTGGTCGATCTGGATGCCGCCAAGGCCCCCAAGTCGGTGGCCAACTTCGTCGAGTACGTCAAGGCCGGCCACTACGACGGCACCGTGTTTCACCGCGTGATCAGCAACTTCATGGTCCAGGGCGGCGGCATGGACCCGACGATGAAGGAAAAACCGGTTCGCGCCCCGATCCCGCTGGAAAGCCGCAATGGTCTGAGCAACACCCGTGGCACGCTGGCCATGGCCCGCACCATGGTCCCGGATTCGGCGACCTCGCAGTTCTTCATCAACGTGAAGGACAATCCCTTCCTCGACCAGCCCAACTCGCAGGACGGGAACGGCTATGCGGTGTTCGGCCGTGTGGTCGAAGGCATGGACGTGGTCGACAAGATCCGTGCCGTGCCCACCGGCACCGTCGGACGCAATCAGAACGTCCCGCTGGAGCCGGTCCTCATCAAGAAAGCCTCTCTGGAGAAATAACCATGGCAGCCCCCCAAGTCGATCTGCACACCACCCACGGCACCATCCGCATCGAACTCGATGACGCGAAAGCCCCGCTGTCGGCCGCCAACTTCCTCAGCTACGTCAAGAGCGGCCACTACGACGGCACCGTCTTCCACCGCGTCATCAAGGGCTTCATGGTCCAGGGCGGCGGCATGGAAGCCGGTCTGAAGCAGAAGCCCACGCAAGGCGAGATCAAGAACGAAGCCAACAACGGCGTGAAGAACGAGAAGTACACGCTGGCCATGGCGCGCACCAACGCGCCGCACTCGGCCACGTCGCAGTTCTTCATCAACGTCGCCAAGAACGACTTCCTGAACTTCACCGCCGAGAACGCCTCCGGCTGGGGCTACGCCGTGTTCGGCCGCGTGGTCGACGGCACCGCCGTGGTCGACCAGATCGAGAAGGTCCGCACCGGCAAGCGTGGTTTCCACGACGACGTGCCGGTCGAGGACGTGGTCATCACCCGCGCCGTGGTCGTGGAGTGAGCCTGACGGTGCCGGTCCGTGTGCTCCGGGCTGCGCCGCAGTGGCGCTGCGTGGAGTGCATCTCCGACCTGCACCTCAGTCCGGCCACGCCGCGCACCGCCGCGGCGCTGGCCGACTACCTGCACCACACCGACGCCGACGCCGTCCTGGTGCTCGGTGACCTGTTCGAGGTCTGGGTCGGTGACGATGTGCTGGACGACGCGGACAGCTTCGAGACCCGCGTGCTGCGCCAGTTCGCCGACTGCGCCCGCCACCGCACGGTGGCGATGATGGTCGGCAACCGCGATTTCCTGCTCGGCCCGCGTGCCGCCGCACTGGCCGGCTGGCAGGTGCTGGACGAGGTCTGCGTGCTGGAGGCCTTCGGGCGCCGCACGGTGCTGGTCCACGGCGATGCGCAGTGCCTCGCCGATGTGGACTACCAGCGTTTTCGCCTGCAGGCCCGCAATCCGGCCTGGCAGCACCAATTCCTCGCCGAGACACTGGAACGCCGCCGCGCCTTCGCCCGCGGCCTGCGCGACAGCAGCGAACAGCGCAAGCGCACGCTGGGCATGGCGGCCTACCCCGATCTGGACCGGGACGCCATGCGCGCGCTGCTGCGCCAGCACGGTGCCACGACGCTGGTCCACGGCCACACCCACCGCCCCGGCGACGAAGCACTGGGCGACGGTCTGGTGCGCCATGTGCTGACCGACTGGGACCTGGACCACGACCCGGCCGCGCCGCGCGCCGAGGTCCTGCGCCTCACAGCGGACGGGGTGGAGCGTCGGCGCCTGCCGCTGCCATGCTGAAGCGCTGGCTGGATGCCTGGCGCGAGCGGCGCGCACAGCGGGTCCTTGAACGCCGGGCGATACCGGACGAACTGTGGCTGGAGACGCTGCGGGCCTATCCCTTCCTGAAGCGGCGCCCGCTGCCGGATCTGCTGCACCTGCGCGCACTGGCGACCCTGTTTCTGAACGAGAAGGAATTCAGCACCGCGGGTGGGCTGGAACTCACCGACGCGATGGCGGTGGCCGTGGCGGCGCAGGCCTGCGTGCCCGTGTTGCACCTGCCCGGCGGGCTGACGCTGTACGACGGTTTCGTCGGCATCGTGCTGCACCCACAGGAAGTCGTCGTGCAGCGCCAGTGGAGCGACGACGCCGGCGTCGTGCACAGCGGCGACGAGGTGCTGGCCGGCGAGGCGATGGAGGGCGGCCCGGTCATGCTGTCGTGGCAGGACGTGCAGATGGCCGGCGAGATCGACCGGTCCGAGGACGGCTACAACGTCGTCATCCACGAGTTTGTCCACGTGCTCGACATGCGCCATGGCGGGGTCGATGGTGTCCCCACCCTGCCGGACCGGACGGTGCGCGCGCAATGGCTGGAGGTGATGGCGCGCGCACTGGCCCGGCACACCGCAGAGGTGGACGCTGAACAACCGACCTGGCTCGATCCCTATGCCGCGCAGGGCCCGGAAGAATTCTTTCCGGTCACGGCCGAAGCCTTCTTCGTGGCACCAGACGGCCTGCAGGCCGAATTCCCCGAGGTCTACGCGCTGCTGCGCACGTACTTCGGACAGGACCCGATCCGCTTCCAGCGCTGATCTGCGCGCATCACGCAGCGACAGCGCATGAAAAAAGGGCCCGCAGGCCCTTTCGGTCGATTCAGTCGATCCGGTCGAAACCGTGGCGGCTCACGCCGTCGCCGACTCCGCCTTCGGTTTGTCGCTCTTGTTGCGCGGCTCGATGTCGAGCTGCACTTCGCCCGCCTCGTTCACGTCCACCGTCAGCCGGCCACCGTCCGTCAGGCTGCCGAACAGCAGCTCGTCGGCCAGCGCGCGGCGGATCGTGTCCTGGATCAGGCGCTGCATCGGACGTGCGCCCATCAGCGGATCGAAGCCCTTCTTGCCCAAGTGCTTGCGCAGCGCGTCGGTGAAGGTGACCTCCACCTTCTTCTCGCTGAGCTGACCTTCGAGCTGCAGCAGGAACTTGTCCACCACGCGCAGGATGATGTCCTCGTCCAGCGACCGGAAGCTGACGATCGAGTCCAGCCGGTTGCGGAACTCGGGCGTGAACATGCGCTTCAGATCGCCCATCTCGTCGCCGACTTCGCGGGAGTTGGTGAACCCGATGGTCGACTTCTGCAGATTCTCGGCGCCCGCATTCGTCGTCATGATGATGATGACGTTGCGGAAGTCGGCCTTGCGCCCGTTGTTGTCGGTCAGCGTGCCGTGGTCCATGACCTGCAGCAGCACATTGAAGACGTCCGGGTGGGCCTTCTCGATTTCGTCCAGCAGCAGCACGCAATGCGGCTTCTTGGTGACCGCCTCGGTGAGCAGACCACCCTGGTCGAAGCCGACATAGCCCGGAGGCGCGCCGATCAGGCGGCTGACGGCGTGGCGCTCCATGTACTCGGACATGTCGAAGCGCAGCAGGTCGATGCCGAGGATGTAGGCCATCTGCTTGGCCACCTCGGTCTTGCCCACGCCGGTCGGGCCACTGAACAGGAAGGCACCAATCGGCTTGTCCGGCTTGCCCAGACCCGAACGCGCCATCTTGATCGCGCCGGCCAGCGCGTCGATCGCGGCGTCCTGGCCGAACACGACGCTCTTCAGGTCGCGGTCGAGCGTCTTGAGCTTGCTGCGGTCGTCGGTGGTGACGCTGGCGGGCGGGATGCGCGCGATCTTGGCGACGATGTCCTCGACTTCGATGCGGGTGATGCGCTTCTTCTGCTTGTTCTTGGGCAGGATGCGCTGCGCAGCCCCCACCTCGTCGATCACGTCGATCGCCTTGTCGGGCAGGTGGCGGTCGTTGATGTACTTGGCGGACAGCTCGGCCGCGGCCTGCAGCGCACCCACGTCGTACTTGACGCCGTGGTGCTCCTCGAAGCGCGACTTCAGACCCTTGAGGATCTCCACCGTCTGCTCGACGGTCGGCTCGGCCACATCGACCTTCTGGAAGCGGCGGGACAGGGCGGCGTCCTTCTCGAAGATGCCGCGGTACTCGGTGAACGTCGTGGCACCGATGCACTTGATCTGGCCGGAACTCAGCGCTGGCTTGAGCAGGTTGCTGGCGTCCAGCGTGCCACCGGAGGCCGCACCGGCGCCGATCAGCGTGTGGATCTCGTCGATGAACAGCACCGCGTGCGGGTGTTCCTTGAGCTGCTTGAGCACGCCCTTCAGGCGCTGCTCGAAGTCGCCGCGGTACTTGGTGCCGGCCAGCAGCGCGCCCATGTCGAGCGAGTAGACCGTCGATTCGGCCAGCACGTCCGGCACTTCGCCCTGCGTGATGCGCCAAGCCAGGCCTTCGGCGATCGCCGTCTTGCCCACGCCAGCCTCGCCGACCAGCAGCGGGTTGTTCTTGCGCCGGCGACACAGGATCTGGATGACCCGCTCGACCTCGTGCTCGCGGCCGATCAGCGGATCGATGCGGCCATCGCGCGCCGCCTGGTTCAGGTTCTGGGTGTACTGCTCCAGCGGCGAGCCCTTGCCACCGTCGCCCTCGTCCTTTTCACCGTCGGAGGCCGAAGGACCGGACTCGCCCGGCGCCTTGGTCGGCTCGGGCGGATCGGACTTGCGGATGCCGTGCGCGATGAAGTTCACCACGTCCAGACGGGTCACGCCCTGCTGGTGCAGGTAGTAGACCGCGTGCGAATCCTTCTCGCCGAAGATCGCCACCAGCACATTGGCGCCGGTGACTTCCTTCTTGCCGTTGCCCGTGGACTGCACGTGCATGATCGCCCGCTGGATCACGCGCTGGAACCCGAGCGTGGGCTGCGTGTCCACCTCGTCGGAGCCGCCCACCGTGGGCGTGTTCTCCTTGATGAACTGCGTCAGGCTCTTGCGCAGATCTTCGAGGTTGGCTGCACAGGCGCGCAGGACTTCGGACGCCGAAGGGTTGTCCAGCAGGGCGAGCAGCAGGTGCTCGACCGTGATGAACTCATGCCGCTGCTGGCGCGCCTCGACAAACGCCATGTGCAGACTGACTTCCAACTCTTGCGCAATCATGCGACCTCCATAACGCACTGGAGCGGGTGTGCCGCTCGTCGTGCCGCTGCCAGAACCAATTCGACCTTTGTCGCTGCGACATCACGGGTATACACCCCGCAGACCGCCCTTCCCTCATGGTGGATCTTCAGCATGATGAGGGTGGCGGCGTCGATGCCGTGATGGAAGTGCTCTTGCAGCACCATGACCACGAACTCCATCGGTGTGTAATCGTCGTTGAGCATCACGACTTGATAGGCGCGTGGTGGTTCAACTCTCTGTTGCTGGCGTTCTTCGACGACAGCGCCCTGACCGTCGGCAGGCGGGGTGGGGGATTTCGGAATTTCCGGCGTGTTGCTGGCCATGGATGCATTCTATCGGTCGCTCGGACTCCGCGTGCCGCCGGGGTCAAGCCGGTGCGGATCGAAAGGGTTCCACGTGGATGCGTGCGCCCCCAACAGCATCACGACAAAGGCCGTGACAGCGCCCTCGGATTCTTGACAGCTTTTCTAACGATCCCCAGAATCTTGACAAAATTATTGGGATTTTCGTTGGGAAACTGGAGAACAAAACGATGGCTATTGGCATGGTCAAATGGTTTAACGATGTGAAGGGTTTCGGATTCATCGAACCCGAAGGCGGAGGGGAAGACGTGTTCGCACATTTTTCGGCCATCCAGATGGACGGATTCCGCACCCTCAAGCAAGGCTCGCAGGTGCGCTACGAACTGGTCGACGGCCCCAAGGGCAAGCTCGCGCAGAACATCTGCGCGGTGCAGCCCGACTCACCACGGACGGCGCCCCAGGCTCAAGCCGACAACGCCGACGCCTGAGATACCCCCGAACGCCCATGAAAAAAGCCCGCGCAAGCGGGCTTTTTGCTTCGAACCACCCGCAATGCAGGCGTTTCACATGTGGTCGATCATCACCTGACCGAAGCCCGAGCACGACACCTGGGTCGCGTCGTCCATCAGGCGGGCGAAGTCGTAGGTGACCTTGCGGGAAGCGATGGACCGCTCCATCGACGCCAGGATCAGATCCGCCGCCTCGGTCCAGCCCATGTGGCGCAGCATCATCTCGGCCGACAGGATCTCGGAGCCGGGGTTGACGTAGTCCTTGCCGGCGTACTTCGGCGCGGTGCCGTGGGTCGCCTCGAAGCAGGCCACCGAGTCCGACAGGTTGGCGCCCGGGGCGATGCCGATGCCGCCGACCTGCGCGGCCAGCGCGTCGGAGATGTAGTCGCCGTTGAGGTTCAGCGTGGCGATCACCGAGTACTCGGACGGGCGCAGCAGGATCTGCTGCAGGAAGGCATCGGCGATCGAGTCCTTGACGGTGATGTCCTTGCCCGTCTTCGGATTCCTGAACTTGCACCACGGGCCGCCATCGATCGGCTCGGCGCCGAACTCCTTCTGCGCCAGCGCGTAGGCCCAGTCCCGGAAGCCCCCTTCGGTGTACTTCATGATGTTGCCCTTGTGCACGATGGTGACGCTGGGCTTGTCGTTGTCGACGGCGTACTGCAGCGCCTTGCGCATCAGGCGCTCGGTGCCTTCCCGCGAGACCGGCTTGATGCCGATGCCCGAGGTGTTCGGGAAACGGATCTTGGTGACGCCCATCTCGTCCTGCAGGAACTTGATCAGCTTCTTCGCCTTGTCCGACTCGGCCGCGTACTCGATGCCGGCGTAGATGTCTTCCGAGTTCTCGCGGAAGATGACCATGTCGATCTTGTGCGGCTCCTTCACCGGCGAGGGCACGCCCTTGAAGTACTGCACCGGGCGCAGGCAGACGTAGAGGTCGAGTTCCTGGCGCAGCGCGACGTTCAGCGAACGGATGCCGCCGCCGACTGGCGTGGTCAGCGGGCCCTTGATCGAGACCACGTACTCGCGCAGCACTTCCAGCGTCTCGGCCGGCAGCCACACGTCCGGACCGTAGACGCGGGTGGCTTTCTCACCGGCGTAGATTTCCATCCAGTGGATCTTGCGCTCGCCGCCATAGGCCTTGGCGACCGCGGCATCCACCACCTTGATCATCACCGGGGTGATGTCGAAGCCGGTGCCGTCGCCTTCGATGAACGGGATGATCGGCTGGTTCGGGACGTTCAGCGAGAAGTCCGCGTTGACGGTGATCTTCTGTCCGTCGGCAGGCACCGTGATGTGCTCGTACATGGTTCTGTCTCCGTGATGCGGTGGGTGAACTTGTTCTGTTCGGGGTCGAAAATGATTCTATGTCAGGCACACCAGGCGGCCAGGGTATCGGTCCAGAGCGCATGCCCGAACGACCAGCCCACCAGCACCACGATGGTCGCGCCCGCCATGCGCAGCGACAGCGACGCCGGCGACACCCCGCCACGGCCCCCCGCGGAACGCAGCGCAGCCGGCACCCAGCGCAGCCAGAGCGCCGGACCCACGACCAGACCCAGCGCACTCGTGGTCGCAAAGACGGCCATCACGGTGGCGCCCTCGAGCGGCGTGGACGCCACCGACGCCATCAGCAGCGCCGCGTGCAGCAGGCCGCAAGGCAAGGCGGGCCAGAGCAGGCCCCAGGCGGCGGCCTGCACTTCGCCCGGCATCCGGATGCGGGCTGTGCCATCGGGCAATGCGGGACGGCCACGCTGCTCCAGCCAGGCGGCCAGACTCTCGGGCAGCGCGCCTTTCAGCAGCATCCACAGCCCCAGCAGCAGCAGGAAGACCTGGAGCCCGGTCCAGACCGGCCGCAACCAGCCCGCCGACGTGCCCAACCAGCGCAAGCCGCCCACGAACGCAGCGGCCAGCGCCCCTGCCACGGCATACGCCACCAGCCGCCCCACCAGCATGCCGGCCACGGCGCGCGCCGGCCGATCCGGCTTGCAGCGCCGCGCCACGGCCGCACAGCCCGCACCGCACATCGCCGCGCAATGCGGTGTGCCGGCCAAGCCCATCAATGCCGCGGTCAGCAGCAACGCACCTGTCATCCGATTGCCTCGATCCGCCTCAGATCACCTTGGAAAACCGCTCCCGGCTGCGGTCGGCCCGCAGGTGCCGGTCGAACACCATCGCCACCGAGCGCACGAAGTACCAACCCAGCGGCGTGACCTCCAGCCCGTCCTCGTGGAGCGTGACGAGGCCGTCGCGCGCCAGGTCCTGCAGCGATTCCAGTTCCGGCGCGAAGTACTGCCGCACGTCGATCAGGTGCGCCAGCGCCACCGATTCGTAGCTCAGCCGCCCGTGGCACATGATGGACATGATCACCGCCCGCCGCACCAGATCATCGCGCGTCAGCGCCAGCCCGCGCACCACCGGCAGCGCATCGCCCTTGAGCAGGTCGTAGTACTCATCCAGCGTCTTGGCGTTCTGGCTGTAGGTGGCCCCCACCCGCGAGATGGCCGACACCCCCAGGCCGATCAGGTCACAGTCCGGCTGGGTGCTGTAGCCCTGGAAATTGCGGTGCAGCCGCCCCTGGCGCTTGGCCTGCGCGAGCGCGTCCTCGGGCAGCGCGAAGTGGTCCATGCCGATGTACTGGTAGCCATGGCTGACAAAACCGGCCAGCGCCTGCGCCAGCATCCCGACCCGGTCCGCCCCGCTGGGCAGCTCGGCGTTCACGATGCGCCGCTGCGGCTTGAAGCGCGTCGGCAGGTGGGCGTAGCCGTACATCGCGATGCGGTCCGGCCGCAGCAGCGCGACCTGGCGCACCGTGCGCTCGAAACTCTCGGGCGTCTGGCGCGGCAGGCCGTAGATCAGGTCGACGTTGATCGACTCGAAGCCCAGCTCCCGCGCGTCGCGCATCAGCGCCTCGACCTGCGCATGCGGCTGCACCCGGTGGACAGCCTGCTGCACCGCCGGGTCGAAGTCCTGCACGCCGAAGGAGACACGGTTGAAGCCGAGGTCTTTCAGCAGTGCCAGCCGGTCACGGGTGACGGTGCGCGGATCGATCTCGATGGAGTGCTCGCCCTGGGGCAGCAGCCGCACGCGGGAGGCAATCATGCCCACCACATGGCGGAGTTCGTCGTCATCCAGATAGGTCGGCGTGCCGCCGCCAAAGTGCAGCTGGGACACCTGCGGCGCTTCGCCGAGCGCCTGGCAGACCAGGTCCAGCTCGTGTTCCAGCGCCTTCAGGTAGGCGGCCACGCGGCTGTGGTCGCGCGTGACGATCTTGTTGCAGGCGCAGTAGTAGCAGACCGACTCGCAGAAAGGCACGTGCACATAGATCGACATCGGTGCGCCCGCACCGCCCACACCGCCCAGATCCCCCCGCTGCGCCAGCGCCTGCGCGCAATGTCCGGCGGTGAACGCCTCGACGAAGCGGTCCGCGGTGGGATAGGAGGTGTAGCGCGGCCCCGGCACATCCATGCGCGCCAGCAGGGCGTCGGTCAGTTCCGGCGCAGCCGCTGCCAGGCCCGGCACACCAGATTCGGCCGATGTGTCAGTGCGGCCACGGGAAAGTGTCGTATGTTCCATCCCACGCACTGTGCCGCCACGGCGCCCGCCAGCCTTGACGCAGCTCAAGTGTGCTGCACGGCGGATGCACAAGAATCAACCAAGCTTGATCAACCGGGTTTGCAACATGCACGAAACGTCTACCACTCCCCGCCTGGACGCCCTCAAGGTCGCCTGCTCGGCCTGCAACCTGCGCGAGTTGTGCCTGCCCGTGGGGCTGTCGGACGAGGAGCTGACCTCGCTGGACAACATGATCGGCACCCGCCGGGCCGTGCGCCGCGGTGAAAGCCTGTTCCACGCCGGCGAGACCTTCGCTGCGCTGTACGCGGTCCGCACCGGCTTCTTCAAGACCATCGTGTCCGCCTCGGACGGCCGCGAACAGGTCACGGGCTTCCAGATGGCCGGCGAGCTGCTCGGCCTGGACGGCATCAGCACCGACCGCCACTCCTGCGACGCCATCGCGCTGGAAGACTCGCAGGTCTGCATGATTCCCTATGGCCAGCTGGAGACGCTCTCGCGCGAATTCACGCTGCTGCAGCACCAGTTCCACAAGATCATGAGCCGCGAGATCGTGCGCGACCACGGCGTGATGCTGCTGCTCGGGAGCATGCGGGCGGAGGAGCGTCTGGCGGCCTTCCTGCTGAACCTGACCCAGCGGCTGCAAGCGCGGGGCTTTTCCGCCTCTGCACTGGTGCTGCGCATGACCCGCGAGGAAATCGGCAGCTACCTGGGCCTGAAGCTTGAAACGGTCAGCCGCACCTTCTCGAAGTTCCAGGACGACGGTCTGCTGGAAGTCAAGCAGCGCGACATCCGCATCCTCGACCAGGCAGCCCTGCAACAGGTCGTCAACGCGGCCAACTGCTGAGCGCTGAACAGCCCGTCCCGGACCGCCGCCCGGCGCTCCTTCAGGAACGGGCGCCGCCTGTTCGGTCCGGCTCGGCCAGCATCATCTGCGTGAGGGCACTGCCCAGCGCGACCGCCACCCAGAAGGCAAAGAAGCCCAAGGTGTAGACCAGCATGCGGTTGGCCTCCAGCACCGGTCCGTCCGGCCAGTGCAGCGCGCCAGGGTCGACCAGCGAAAACACCAGCACTTCAAGCACGCCCGCCATCAGGAACGCGGGCCACACCACTGCTGCAAGACGGCGCATCGGCCCCGACATCGGCGGCACCACATCCGCTGGCTCACCCGCCTCGAACCGCTCGACCTCGTCGTCTGCGATCGGTAGCGGCTTGGCGGGATTCACTTGACGCCCCCGGTGGCGGCATGGTTGCGACCTTGCATGGCCGGCAGGTGCGCGGCGCCGGACCGGGCCGAGGACGCCGTGTCCAGCACCGGATCGGGATTCTGGATCGCCAGCGCGAGGGTGATGAAGCTGGCCACGACGACGATCAGCGGACCGCCAATCACCAGCCACACCATCTTGTATTTCCACCAGGGCATCGTGTCCTTGCCGAAGGGGGTCGTGTCGCTTGTCGTCATGCAGGAACTCCTGGATCAATTCAGTCGGATGGGTCAGCGGGGCACGATGAAGGTCGATTTTTCCCGGACGACCGCCGGTGCAGCCTGGTCGTCCAGCCGCTCGACATCGAAGTGGATCTCGTGCGAGCCCGGGCCGGCCTGGGCCGCGGCCTCGAAACTGGCCTGCACCGACACCGTCACCCACTGGGCCTCTGCCGGCCCAACCTCGATCTTGGCATTCTGGTCCACCTTCAGGCCCGGCAGACCGCTGGCGGTGATGCGGAAGCGCTGCGTCTGCTCGGTGGCGTTCATGATCTGCAGACGGTAGACATTCTCGATGTTGCCCTCGTCGACGATGCGGGCCAGCGATGCCCGGTCGCGCACCACATCGACCCGGAACGGATCCCGCAGCCACAGGCTGGCGCCCACGGCACCGACGATCAGCACCAGGATCGCCGTGTAGATCAGCACCCTGGGTCGGAAGGCGCGGCGCCACATCTGGGCCCGCGTGAGGTGCTGCTGCAGGCTGTGCTGCGTGGCGTAGCGGATCAGGCCGGGCGCGTAGCCCATCTTGTCCATGATGTTGTCGCAGGCGTCGATACAGGCCGAGCAGCCGATGCACTCGTACTGCAGGCCGTCGCGGATGTCGATGCCGGTCGGGCAGACCTGCACGCACACGCCGCAGTCCACACAGTCGCCCAGGCCCTTGGACTTGGGATCGACCTTCTTGCCACGCGCGCCACGCGGGTCACCGCGTTCGGCGTCGTAGCTGATGATGAGCGTGTCCTTGTCGAACATGGCGCTCTGGAAGCGCGCGTAGGGGCACATGTACTTGCACACCTGCTCGCGCATGAAACCGGCATTGCCGTAAGTGGCGAACGCATAGAACAGCACCCAGAACCACTCCCACGGACCCAGGCCCAGCGAGAGCACCGAGGCGCCGAGCGAGCGGATCGGGGTGAAGTAGCCGACGAAGGTGAAGCCGGTCCACAGTGCGAACAGGATCCATACCAGCTGCTTGCCACCCTTGCGCAGGATCTTGTCGCCGTTCCAGGGCGCAGCGTCCAGTCGCATGCGCTGGGCGCGGTCGCCCTCGAAACGGTGTTCAAACCACAGGAAGATCTCGGTGTAGACCGTCTGCGGACAGGCATAGCCGCACCACAGCCGCCCTGCCACCGCCGTGAACAGGAACAGCGCGTACGCCGAGATGATCAGCAGACCCGTCAGGTAAATGAAGTCCTGTGGGTAGAGCACCAGCCCGCCGATGTAGAACCGACGGGTGAGCAAGTCGAACAGCACCGCCTGGCGGTCGTTCCACTGCAGCCACGGCGTGGCGTAGAACACGATCTGGGTGATCCAGACCAGCGCCCAGCGCCAGTTGGAGAAGAAGCCCTGCACCGCACGCGGGTAGATCTTCTTGGTCTTCTGGTACAGGGAGACCGTTTTCGCGGCCTCCTGTGCAGTCGTCGGGGTGTCGGTGCGGCTTTCCATGGCCAATTTTCGGACGGATGCCGACGCTAGACCTTGATCCTGGTCACTGCGGAGCGACCAGCGCCGTCTGCTTGTCGCCCTTGTTGGACAGGCTCCAGACATAGGCGGCCAGCACCTTGGTCTGCTCAGGCGACAGGCGCGTGGCGTGCTGCGGCATCACATTGGTCTTGCCACCGTTGATGATCGAGATCACCGCCGCTTCGCCCCAGCCATGCAGCCAGATCTTGTCGGTCAGGTTGGGCGCACCCATGGCCTGCAGACCCTTGCCATCAGCACCGTGGCACGCGGCACACGCACCGAACTTGCTCTTGCCGAGTTGCGCGGCAATCGCGTTGTGGGCACTGCCCGACAGGCTCAGCACGTAGTTGGCGACGTTCTTGACGTCCTCCGGTGTGCCGACCGCGGCGGCCATCGGCGGCATCATGCCCTGGCGGCCTTCGGCGATGGTCTTGGCGATGTAGTCCACGCCTGTGCCGCCGAGCCAATCCTTGTCCGTCAGGTTGGGGAAGCTCTTGCTGCCCCGCGCGTCCGAGCCGTGGCAACCGGCGCAGTTGTTGACGAACAGCCGCTCGCCGATGCCCATGGCCTGCTTGTCGGCCGCCAGCGCTTCCGGCGTCATGGCCATGAAACGCTCGTACAGCGGCGCCATGGCCTGACGCGCCTTGGCATGCTCGGCCTCCAGTTGGCCGGCCGAAGACCAGTTCAGCGTGCCCTTCGCGGTGCCCAGACCCGGGTAGAGCGCCAGGTAGATGGCCGCGAAGACGATGGTCAGGATGAACAGACCCATCCACCAGCGCGGCAGCGGGTTGTTCATCTCGCGCAGGTCGACGTCCCAGGTGTGGCCGGTCGAATTGTCGTCGGCCATCACGGTGCGCTTGCTGGCCACCGCGAGGATGAAGACGCAGAAGGCGAGCCCGCCCACGGTGATCGCGATCACGTACCACGACCAGAAGCTCGAAGTGAAGTCACTCATGGGTGCCTCCGTTGGATGCGTTGGATGTCTTGTTGTCGTCGTCCAGGAACGGAAGCGCGGCGGCCTCGTCGAACGCGGAACGGTTGCGGCTGGAATAGGCCCAGGCAGCAATGCCCAGGAACAGCAGGAAGAAGCCCACAGTCACGAAACTGCGCAGGTCATTGACGATGTCCATGGCCTGCCCCGCTCACTTGGCCACGGCCTTGCCTGCGGTGCCGAGCACCTGCAGGTAGGCGATGACGGCGTCCATCTCGGTCTTGCCCTTGACCTCGTCGGCGGCCTTGGCGATCTCGTCATCGCTGTAGGGCACGCCAACCTTGCGCAGCGCGGCCATGTTGGCGCCGATGCCAGCATTGGCCGTGGCGGTTTCCAGCCAAGGATAGGCGGGCATGTTGGACTCGGGCACCAGGTCACGCGGGTTGGTCAGGTGCACGCGGTGCCACTGGTCGCTGTACTTGCCGCCGACGCGGTGCAGGTCAGGGCCGGTGCGCTTCGAGCCCCACTGGAAGGGGTGGTCGTAGACGAACTCGCCGGCCTTGGAGGTGTCGCCGTAGCGCAGCGTCTCGGCGCGGAAGGGGCGGATCATCTGCGAGTGGCAGTTGTAGCAGCCCTCGCGCAGATAGATGTCCCGTCCGGCGAGCTGCAGCGCGGTGTAGGGCTTGAGGCCCTCGACCGGCTGGGTCGTGGAGGTCTGGAAGAACAGGGGGACGATCTCGACCAGGCCACCGAAGAGGATGGTGACCAGGGTCAGGACGATCATCAGGAAGTTGCTGGTCTCGATCTTCTCGTGACCAGACACGGGGCGGTTAGCGTTTGCCATGGTGTGTGGTTCCGGTTCAGGCGTGGGCGACGACAGCCGGGATGGCAACGGGTTCCATCTTGCCGACCTGGATGGTCTTCACCACGTTCCAGGCCATGATGAACATGCCCGACAGGTACATCACGCCGCCGCCGAGGCGGATGACGTAGAACGGATAGGTGGCCTTGACGCTCTCGACGAAGCTGTAGACCAGCGTGCCGTCCGGGTTCGTGGCGCGCCACATCAGGCCCTGCATCACGCCGGCAATCCACATCGCGGCGATGTACAGCACGATGCCGATGGTGGCGATCCAGAAGTGCAGCTCCATCGCGCGGATGCTGTACATCTGCTTGCGGCCGAACATGCGCGGGATCAGGTGGTACAGCGAGCCGATCGACACCAGACCGACCCAGCCGAGGGCGCCGGAGTGCACGTGGCCGACGGTCCAGTCGGTGTAGTGCGACAGCGCGTTCACGGTCTTGATGGACATCATCGGACCTTCGAAGGTCGACATGCCATAGAACGACAGCGAAACGATCAGGAACTTCAGGATCGGGTCGTCACGCAGTTTGTGCCACGCGCCCGACAGGGTCATGATGCCGTTGATCATGCCGCCCCAGCTCGGTGCGAGCAGGACCAGCGAGAAGATCATGCCGACCGACTGCGTCCAGTCCGGCAGCGCGGTGTAGTGCAGGTGGTGCGGACCCGCCCACATGTACGTGAAGATCAGCGCCCAGAAGTGGACGATCGACAGACGGTACGAGTAGACCGGGCGGCCAGCCTGCTTCGGGATGTAGTAATACATCATCCCCAGGAAGCCTGCGGTCAGGAAGAAGCCCACCGCGTTGTGGCCGTACCACCACTGCACCATCGCGTCCTGCACGCCAGCGTAGGCCGAGTAGGACTTGGTCAGGCTCACCGGGATGGCGGCCGAGTTGACGATGTGCAGCAGCGCCACGGCGATGATGAAGGCGCCGAAGAACCAGTTGCCCACATAGATGTGGCTGACCTTGCGGATGCCGACGGTGCCGAAGAACACCACCGCGTAGCTGACCCACACGACCGCGATCAGCAGGTCGATCGGCCACTCCAGCTCGGCGTATTCCTTGCCTTGCGTGAAGCCCAGCGGCAGCGAGACCGCGGCGGCCAGGATGACCAGCTGCCAGCCCCAGAACGTGAACTGGGCCAGCGCCGGTGCGAACAGGCGGGTCTGGCAGGTGCGCTGCACCACGTGGTAGCTGGTCGCAAACAGCGCGCAGCCACCGAACGCGAAGATCACCGCATTGGTGTGCAGCGGTCGCAGGCGGCCGTAGCTGAGCCACGCGATGCCGTCCGTCAGTTCAGGGAATGCCAGCTGGGCCGCGATCACGACCCCGACCAGCATCCCCACAATGCCCCAGACCACCGCGGCGAGGGCAAATAGCCTCACGACCGAATCGGTGTAGACGGGGCCAGCCGTCTGTGTGTTGATTGCCATTGGTTGTTCTCCTAGGAAACTCTCTCGATCCTCGGGCTGGATTCTTCGGTAGCCGGGATCTGACTGGATTGATCGGCATCAAGCTCGTCACGGTCCGCACGCAAGATGCGCTCGCCCTCGCGCTCGATGTCGTCGAACTGGCCACTTTTCAGGGCCCAGGCGAAGACCGCGATGATCAGGAAAACGAGGACCACCGACAGCGGGATCAACAGGAACAGGATGTCCATGGTTCAGGCCTTGTCCGCCTTGGGGGATGCAGGGCGCCGGGTCAGCCGCAGCGCGTTGAGGACGACGACCAGCGAACTCAGCGCCATGCCGATGCCCGCCAGCCAGGGTGGCAACCAGCCCACCAGCGCCAGCGGCACCGAGGCCGCGTTGTAGAACAGCGCCCAGCGCAGGTTCTGTCGCACGATCGCCACAGTGCGGCGCGCGGTGTCGAGCAGGACGGGCAGATCCTCGATGCGGTCCGACAACACGATCACGTCGGCGCGGGCCTGGGCGAGTGCTGCGGCAGTGCCCAGAGCGATCGAGACATCGGCGCGGGCGAGCACCGGCGCGTCGTTGATGCCGTCGCCGACCATCGCCACGACACGGCCCGCAGCCTGCAGCGCCTCGACGCCCGCGAGCTTGTCCTGCGGCGTGCAGCGGGCGCGGGCATCGCTGATGCCGAGTCGGCTGGCCATGGCCTCGACGCTGGCGGTCTGGTCGCCGGAGAACAGGTGCAGCGCCAGACCGGCCTGGGCCAGACCGGCGGCCCCGCGCACGGCGTCCGGGCGCAGCACCTCGTCGAACTCGAAGCGGCACACCGGCTGCCAGGCGCCACCCTGCTCCAGCGCGAGCCAGACTGCGGGCCGGGCTGGCAATCCGTCGCTCTCGGCCACGCCGCACCAGCCGGGTCCACCCAGCCGGATGCCGCACCGCTGGCCTGCGATCTGCGCGGTGGCCTCCAGTCCCTGGCCGGGCTGCTCGCGCACGGCGTCCAGCGCGGCGGAAGCGTCGTCGGCCTGCGCGTCGGTCAGCGCCAGCGCGCGAGACAGCGGGTGCAGCGACTGCCGTGCCAGCACCGCCGCCAGCGTCTGCAGGCCAGCGTCCGTCAGGCCCGGCACCGGCTGTAGCACGGTGGTCTGCGCCAGCGCCAGCCGGTCCTCGGTCACGGTGCCGGTCTTGTCGAAGACGACGTCCTGCACGCGGGTCAGGATCTCCAGCGCATCCAGTCGCTGCACCAGGATGCCGCGCCGCGCCAGCTCGCCGGCCGACGCCAGCAAGGCCACCGGCGCCCCCAGCGACAGCGCACACGGGCAGGTCACGATCAGCACCGACACGGCGACCCAGAGCGCGCGGCTCGGGTCGATGAACATCCAGGTGCCCCAGGCGGCAGCGGCCAGCACCAGCACGGCCCACAGGAACGGTGCGGCGATGCGGTCGGTGGCGAGGATGAAGGCCGGCCGCTCGGTCAGCGCCCGCTCGACCAGCGCCACGATGCGCTGGTAACGCGTCTGCGCGCCGAGCTGCAGCACCTGCATCACCACTGGCGCGCTCAGGTTGATACAGCCCGCCGACACCTCGTCGCCCACCGCCCGGTCCACCGGCCGCGACTCGCCGGACAGCATGGCCTCGTCGACCAGCGTGCGGCCCTCGACCACGCGGCCATCGGCGGCGAAGGCCTGCCCGGCATGCACCCGCACCCGGTCACCGACGACCAGGGACGAGGCCGGCACCAGCGTGCCCTGCCCTTGCGCATCTAGTCGCTCCACCGCGTCCGGCAGGCGGCGCATCACGCCGTCGAGCGACTGCGCGGCGCGCTGCCGGGCGCGGGATTCGAGCACCCGCGCGCCGAACAGGAAGCTGACAAACATGGTCAGCGAGTCGAAATACACCTCCGAGCCGAAAGGCCCGCGGGCGTCGAAGGTGGCCGCCGAGCTGGCGATGAAGGTGACGCCGATGCCCAGTGCCACCGGCAGGTCCATGCTGATCCGGCCCTCGCGCAGGCCGCGCCAGGCACCGCTGAAGAACGGCCCCGCGGCGAACACCATCACCGGCAGCGTCAGCACCCAGCTGGCCCAGCGCAGCAGCTGCACCATGTCGGGCGTGATGTCGCCGACCTTGGCCACGTAGGCCGGGGTCGCGTACATCATCACCTGCATCATGCAGAACGCCGCCACGAACAGCCGCCAGATCGACTGCCGCGTCTCGCGGGTCGCCAGCGCCACGGCCTGCGCGCCGGTGTCGGGAAAGGCGCCATACCCGGCGCGGCGCACCGCCTCGATCAGCGTGGAAATCTGCGTGCGCCGGGGATCCCAGGTCACGACCGCCCGCTGAGCCGCGCCGCTGACCTCGGCAACACGCACGCCGTCGACCCGGCCCAGCGCATCCTCGATCAGCCCGGCGCAGGCGGCACAGTGCAGGCCGCTCAGCAGCAGGCGCGACTGCCCCAGCTCGCCGCCCTGCCCGTCGTCGATCCACTGGGTGAAGGCGGTCTGTTGCTGGGGGTCATTGACGGCGGCGGCCTGGGTGGGGCTGAGGGCGGGGGCAGGTGACGACATGGATGCGCTATTCTTGAAGTTCAACACCCCACCCAACATGATCCACATCAAGTTCAATCGGTTGACCCGCGGCTTTACACAGGCGGTACTGGCCGCGCTGGCCATGGTGTCGCTCGGCGCCCACGCCCAGGCCGGCCCGCAGAAGCTGCCCACCACCCAGCTCACCGCCGGCATGCACCTGATCCGCGCCGAGGTCGCCGACGACGAGAACGAGCGCGAGATCGGCCTGATGCACCGCCCGAGCATGGCCACCAGCGACGGCATGGTCTTCGTGTTCCAGCAGCCCGGCGTGCAGTGTTTCTGGATGCGCAACACGCTGATTCCGCTGTCGGCCGCCTTCATCGACGACACCGGCACCATCGTCAACATCGAGGACATGAAGCCGCAGACCGACGACTCGCACTGCTCGAAGAAGCCGGTGCGCTTCGTGCTGGAGATGAACAAGGGGTGGTTCGACAAGCGGGGCCTGAAGGCGGGCAGCGTGATCGGCGGCGCGGTGTTCAAGCCGGCTGTGGCCAAGTGAACGCGAACCGGCCCGCGATGTGAACCGCAACCTCTGGCTGCTGGCCGCCGCACAAGGCCTGTTCCTCACCAACAACGTCGCCTTCATCGCGATCAACGGGCTGGTCGGGCTCGCCCTGGCGCCGCTGGGCTGGATGGCGACGCTGCCGGTGATGGGCTATGTGCTCGGCGGGGCGATGTCCACCTCGCTGGTGGCGCGCACGCAGGCCCGGTTCGGCCGCAAGACCTCGTTCCAGATGGGCGCGTTGGTCGCGCTGCTGTCGGCGCTGGCCTGCGCGTGGGCGGCGGTGGGGCGGCACTTCGAGCTGCTGTGCCTGGCCACGGTGGTGGCGGGTTACTTCAACGCCAATGCGCAGCTCTACCGCTTCGCCGCCGCCGAACTGGCGGGTAGCACTGTGCCGGAAAAGGCGGTGTCGATGGTGATGGCCGGCGGCCTGCTCGGCGCGATTGCCGGGCCGAACCTGGCGGCGCAGACCCGCGAGTGGATGGCGGTGCCGTTCGCGGGGGCCTATGTGGCGCTGGCCGGGGTGGCGCTGCTGTCGATGCTGGTGCTGGCCGCGATCGACTTTCCACCGCCACCCGCGAAGAAGTCCGCCACGGGTGGACGCCCCCTGAGCGAGATCGTGCGCCAGCCGGTCTTCATCGTCGCCGCGCTGTGCAGTTCGCTCGGCTACGGGGTCATGAACCTGCTGATGGCGTCCACGCCGATCGCGATGGACCAGTGCGGCCTTCCCTTCTCCGACACCGCGCTGGTGCTGGAGTGGCACGTCATCGGCATGTTCGCGCCGGGCTTCTTCACCGGGCAGCTGATCAAGCGCTTCGGGGTGATGCGGATCATGGCCGTCGGCGTGGCGCTGAATGCGCTGTGCATCGCCGTGGCGCTGACCGGCGTGGACCTGCACCGCTTCCTGATCGCCCTCTTCTTGCTCGGCGTGGGCTGGAACTTCCTGTTCACGGGGGCGACGACGCTGTCGCTGCAGGCCTATGCGCCCGAGGAAAAGGACCGGGCGCAGGGGGCGCTGAACTTCTGCGTGTTTGCGGTGCTGGCGGTCAGCTCGTTTGCGTCGGGGTTGCTGGTGACGACGCAGGGGTGGGGGTTGCTCAATGTGGGGTCGCTGGTGCCGGTGGCGATGACGGCGGGGGCGCTGGTGTGGATGGGGCGGCAGCGGGCCTGAACATCCATCACACTGACCGACTTTCTACAAGCACGGAAAAAGTACCCGCAGCACGCGCGACAACATTCCATCAAAGGAATGTTTGCACTAAGATCTGCTCATGCACTGGGAAGTCGAATACACCGATGAATTCGGGCATTGGTGGGTGAGCCTCACCGAGTCCGAGCAGGAGTCGCTGGCCGCGTCCGTCCGCTTGCTGGAAGAGCGAGGCCCGGCACTGGGCTTCCCGCACAGCAGCGGCGTCAACGGCTCCAGACACGGCCATCTGCGAGAGTTGAGGACGCAACACGACGGCCGACCGCTGCGAACGCTGTATGCCTTCGATCCGCGCCGTTCGGCCATCTTGCTGATCGGTGGCGACAAGACGGGTGACAAACGCTGGTATGACACCCATGTTCCTCTGGCCGACCGACTCTACGACCAGCATCTGGAACAACTGCGAAAGGAAGGGCTGCTCGATGGCTAAGAAATTTTCGGATCTGCGCGCCCAGATGTCCCCGGAGTCTCAGGTCCGCGCCGAGGCCCAGGCCCAGGCGATGCTCGCGGAAATGCCGCTGAACGAACTCCGGCAGGCCCGTGGTCTTTCACAAAAGATGCTGGCCGAGGTGCTGCAGGTGCAACAGCCCTCGATCGCCAAGCTGGAAAAGCGCACCGACATGTACCTCTCGACCCTGCGCAGCCACATCGAGGCGATGGGCGGGCAGTTGGAGGTGATCGCGCGCTTTCCGGATGGGGCGGTCAAGATCAGCAACTTCGCGGAACTGGGTAGCGATCGGGGGCTGGCGACGGGCGGCGGCGCTTGACGGGACTCATGCGCGGGTTGCATCGCTTTCGCGATGGTCCAGGAATCAGGGTTCTGAATGGGGCACCGCACGCACCAACCGCAACCCCACATTGGTACTCCGACTATCCGGCATCTGCATCCCTCGGCGGCCTGGATGCACACACAACGACCGATCGGCCCACGAACCACCGCGAACAACCCGAAGCTCAGGTCGCTTGTGTGCAAGTTCTGGCGCGACGCCGAATTTGCAGGAGCAGAGTTCCCATACGTTGCCTCCCAGATCCTGAGGAAGATCTTTGCCAGCCGTCCAGACTTGGTAAGAGCCAACGACAGTAGTACGCCCCAAACTGAACATTTCATTCTCCAGCTTGGCATCCAACTCTTCACCATACACATCCCGTGCCGCCCGCGCCCATTGCGCTTCGGTCGGCAGCCTCACCGCCTGTTCTGCCGCAACCGACAGCCAACGGCAATACGCCATCGCCTCGTACCAGCTCACCGTTTCGCGCGGCGCGGTGGGTTCTGACCAAGTCGGCGTTATTGGCGCCATGCGCTCGGCCAGCCCTTGCCACCATTGGTCAGTCTCATAACCTCCATCGTCGATGAACGCCTGCCACTGCCGATTCGTGACCAGATAACGGCCGATGTAGAACGGTTCGTTCTCGTCGTCGATCAGCACCCATTCGATGTCCGGCACACCATCCGCCCGCAGCCCGGTGCCGGGCCGGCGGTCAAGATCCAGCGCGCCAAGCCATTCACCGATCGCAGCGCGAGCCTCGGGAGCCGGTTCGGCCGTGTTGTCGGTCAGGCGCGGACACCACTGATCGGCAATCGCCTGTCGCAACTCGGCGGGCAAGGCGGGACGGTTCAGGTGCTTCCACACGTCGGCAGCCACCTTCGGCACTGCGGTGGAAAGCCACTCGATCAGCTTGAGCCGGGCGGCTTCATCGGCCCCGCAGGCTTCTCCGGCGATCTCGGCGACCACTTCCCAGCCCGTGCGCGCCCAGCCTCGCTGTTCAGGCCAGAAATCACTCGCAGGACGCCGCCCGCTGCGGCTCGCGTCGAGCAGCACGTCCGCCGCCAGCGATTCCTGCAACAACTGGTGCGTGAAGCGCAGTTCGCCATCCACCACTTGCAACACGCTGGCGTCGATCGAGAACACCAGCATGGCCTCGTCCAGTGCCACCGGCCAGTCCGTGCGGGCCAGCGCAGTGCGCGCACCATCGTCGCCTTCTCGCCCATCCACCCGCTGCAATGCCTCGGCGACCTGCACCAGCACCAACCGCCACGCGGCCAGCGTCGGCACGCCGACCGCATCGCCACGCTTCTCGCATGTTCGGCGCTCGCGCTCGTGCAGCACCTTCAGAAACCCGGCGAACAGTTGCGCCCGATTCGGTGGAATGGCTTTCAACTGCATCATCACCGTCAGCAGAAACGGATTGACGGCCAGCCAAAGAAGACTTCGGCGGTCGGACAGCGAATCGCCCCAGATGCGTATGTGCTCCATCCGTTTGACGACACTACGATCGGAACATCTAGGCATCACCAGCTCCGAAGACAGCCAGAAATCGTTCCAGGAGGCTCCGTCTTTCTTCCAGATCTGCCATACCTGCTGAAGATCAGGTCGGCCGACAATGTTCCAGAACTTTTCATCAGCCAGACGAGCACCACCTGCCTCACCGTGGACCATCACCAGCGTGCGGCGCAGCAGTTCATGCACCTGCGGTGGTTGTAAGGGCAACAGCTTGAGCGTGTCGAACGCGAGCCGCGATTTCAGCTCCACCTCGAAATCGCGCGCCCGGCAACTCAGCACCATCGCAGCGATGGACTCGTCCCCCGCCAGTTCGGCGATCTCGGCAGCCTTGGCCGAACGCTGGCCCGGCGGAATCTCGTTGACCGCGTCGAGCAGCAGCAACAGCCGGCCCTCGCGGCGCAGCGTCTGCAGATCGTCGGCCAAGAAGGGCGCGCTGCGCCGGACGAGGAAGGCGTCGAGTGTCTCGTCTGCATCCGTCCATAGGCCGAGCGCGACCATCACGGGCACCGGCTGCGTCTCGTCCGCCCGTGCCTTGCGCGCCAGCTCGCAGGCGATGCGCCCAAGTGAGAACGATTTGCCCGCCCCCGGCTCGCCCAGCACCGCCAGCCGCCGCACCTCACCCCGCGCCGGCAAAGCCCGGTATGCCTCCAGCACGTCCTGATAGACCACCGGCTCAATGGACGCATGCCCGGTACACGCCGCCCGGCCGTCCATCTCGAAGGCTTCGAGCACGAAGTCCGACGGGATCACCAGATCCTTGAGTACCCGCTCCAGCCGCTGCTCCGGCGTTTCCTCACCAGACAGCGGGACATAGCGCAGCTCATGCTGGGACAGGCGCTCAGTCAGACCATCCAGGTAGGAGAGTTCGCGCAGGCGTCGGTGATTCGACGGCGAGGGATCGCCCTGCTGACGAATGAACCGCGTGGACAGCCAGACCCGCAGGACGTAGCGCAACTTACTGGCCAGGTCATCTAGATCCGAGAACGGGTTGAACCCGGAGCGCATCGAACCGTCCAGCGGATCGAAATCCTCGATGTACTCGCTGACCGCCAGCGAGGCGCGCTTGGCCTGTGCCGTGTTGGTCATCAACGGCCGCTGGTCATGGAACACCCAGACCGAACGCTGCGCTCCAAGCCCCTGCGCCACCTCCCATTCCGAGCAGTGCCACGGGTCATCACGCCCGGCAGGTACCGAAAAACGATCCTTCGGAAGCGTCCCGCCCATCGTGTGCGCAAAGATCCCAATCACCAACTCGCAGTCGCCGGGCGAGCCGACCTGCTGCACGATGTCCTGCTGCGGATTGCCGGCCCGATCGCAGGCCACCGGCCGCGCCGGATCGTCCCAGCGCCGCAGATCCAGCCGCACATGCGCCGCATACAGCGGATCGGCTCCGATCTCATTGACGACCTGCACCACGCGGGCCCGCGCCTCCAGCGTGTCGGCACTCGGCGACGCCAGAAAGATCCGCACCGTCCGCACGCTGCTGCCATTCCCCATGCCCATGTCTCCCTCCGGTTTTGCCGGATTCTCAACCAGACAGCGCGGCCAGTTGAACGGGACCATCCTCATGCGGACGAAAATCAACCATCGAACGGACGATATTCAACCGTTGGAGGATCTAGCGAGGACCGCTCACCGCGTCTTCGCCGCAATCTTCCCCTTGATCTCCCCCAGCATCGCCAGCGCCATCTCCCGCCCCGCCGCGATCGAGCGCTTGCGCGCCGCGAAGTCCGCGCTGGAGATGCCGGTGAGCTTGGGACGCAGCACGACGTCCGCCTCTTTCAGCTCGAAGTTGTTGATGCTGCGGCCCATGATCGAAAACGTCTGCAGCAACATGCGCATCGCGTCGCCCGTGGCCGCACCATCCGGCGGCGAGGAGATGTCCACCGCGATGACGAACTCGGCGCCCATCTGCTTGGCATAGCGCACCGGCACCGGCGCAACCAGCCCGCCGTCCACGTACTCGCGCTCGCCGATCTTGACCGGCTGGAACACGGCCGGCACCGAACTCGACGCCCGCACCGCCGTGCCGGTGTCGCCGCGCTGGAACAGGATGGGCTGGCCGTCCGCCAGATCGGTGGCGACGATGCCCAGCGGCATCTTCATCTGCTCGATGTTCTTGCCGCCGGTGTTCTTGCGGATGTAGGTGGCCAGCGCCTCGCCGCGGATCGCGCCGCGCAGCGGGAAGGCCCAGTCGGTGATCGCGGACTCGTCCATGCCGTCGGCCAGCGTCGCGAGCTGTGCGCCGGTGTGGCCCGCGGCGTAGAGCGCGGCCACGACGCTGCCCGCCGAGGTGCCGACGACGAGGTCGGGGCGGATGCCGTTTTCCTCCAGCACCTGGATCACGCCGATGTGCGCGAAACCCCGCGCGGCGCCGCCGCCCAGCGCCAGCCCGATGCGCGGGAGGCGCGGTGCCGGGCGCGGCGCGGTGGCCGGTTCGGTCACGGTGGGCGCGCCGGTCGTCTGCACCGGGCCGGTCGTTCCGCAGCCCGCCAGTGCCAGCACGGCAGCGGTCCCGAGCCCCGTCAACAGGCGGCGACGCCCTTTTATAATGTCTGAATTCATATAAGCATCATCTGAAAATGTTGTTTGGCGGCATGACGACAGCCACTAGAGTCGCACATCCTGATTTTGCTGCACTGCAAGGTACCCCTACATGCTCGACACCCTGGGTTTCACGATCGACTGGCTGGCCATCGCCGCGGGCTTCGGCATCGGCCTGATCGTGGGCCTCACGGGCGTGGGCGGCGGCTCGCTGATGACGCCGCTGCTGATCTCGGTGTTCAGCCTGGAGAAGGCGGTCGCCATCGGCACCGACCTGTGGTTCGCCGGCCTGACCAAGGTCTCCGGCTCGATCGCCCACCACCGCCACGGCCACGTCGACTACCGCATCACCGGCTGGCTGCTCGCCGGCAGCATTCCGGCGTCGATCGCCACCACCGCCTACATGCACATCGTCGGCATCACCAAGCGCGCCGACAGCATGTTGAGCTATGCGCTCGGCATCGCGCTGGTGCTGACCGCCGTGACCATCATCTTCCGCCCGGTGTGGCACCGCATCGGCCTGTGGCTGGAGCGGTTCATCACGCCGCAGCGCCAGACCGCCCTCACCCTGGTGTGCGGCCTGATCCTGGGTGTGCTCGTGTCGCTGAGTTCCATCGGTGCTGGCGCGCTGGGCGCCACGATGATCCTGCTGCTCTACCCCCGGCTGCCGACCACCCGGCTGGTGGGCACCGACATCGCGCACGCGGTGCCGCTGACGCTCGTCGCCGGCATCGGCCACGCCACGCTCGGCAACGTCCACTGGGCGCTGCTGATCGAACTGCTCGCCGGTTCGGTGCCCGCCATCTGGATCGGTGCGCGCCTGACCAAGATGCTGCCGGACGTGTGGACACGCCTCGCGCTGTGCGCGTCGCTGCTGCTCGCCGCCAAGAAGATCCTGCTGACCGCCTGAACGCCTGACTGACAGACTGCCCGCCATGTACCAGTACACCGATTTCGACCGCCAGTTCGTCCACGCCCGCGCGGCCCAGTTCCGCGACCAGCTCGACCGCCATTTCGCCGGCCAGCTCGACGGCGACGACTTCAAGGCCCTGCGCCTGCAGAACGGCTGGTACATCCAGCGCCATGCCCCCATGCTGCGCGTGGCCGTGCCCTACGGCGCGATCAGCAGCCGCCAGATCCGCGCGCTGGCCGAGATCGCCCGCGTCCATGACCGTGGCTACACCCACTTCACGACGCGCCAGAACGTCCAGTTCAACTGGATTCCGCTGACGCAGGCCGCCGACGTGATGGACAAGCTGGCCGCCGCGGACCTGCACGGCATCCAGACCAGCGGCAACTGCATCCGCAACACCACCACCGACGGGCTGGCCGGTGTCGCCGCCGATGAGATCGTCGACCCGCGCCCCTACTGCGAACTGCTGCGCCAGTGGAGCACGCTGCACCCCGAGTTCGCCTTCCTGCCGCGCAAGTTCAAGATCGCAGTCTCGGGCGCCGTGGAAGACCGGGCCGCGATCGGCTGGCATGACGTCGGCCTGCAGCTCAAGAAGAACGCAGCCGGCGAGATCGGTTTCCGCGTCCAGGTCGGCGGGGGCATGGGCCGCACGCCGATCATCGGCTCGGTCATCAGTGACTTCGTGCCCTGGCAGCAGATCCTTGTCTATATCGAAGCCATCGTGCGGGTCTACAACCGCTACGGCCGGCGCGACAACGCCTACAAGGCGCGCATCAAGATCCTCGTCAAGGCGGAAGGCCAGAAGTTCTTCGACGCGGTGAACGCCGAGTTCCAGAACATCCTGACGCGCGACCTCGACGGCAGCGCCCACCTCATCACGCAGGCCGAGTTCGACCGCGTGGCCGCCTGCTTCACCCGGCCGGCCGATGTGACGCCGCTGCCGGAAGTCGGCCTGCAGGCGGATCTGCCGCTGGCCTACCAGCGCTGGATCCAGCGCAATGTGCACGCCCACCTCGTGCCGGGCTGGCGTGCGGTGACGCTGTCGGTCAAGCGCGCCGGACAGGCCCCCGGCGACGTGACCGACGTGCAGATGGACCAGGCCGCCGATCTGGCCGACCGCTACAGCCACGGCGAGCTGCGCGTGACGCACGACCAGAACCTGCTGCTGCCCTGGATCAAGGCCAGCGACCTGCCCGAAGTCTACGCCGCCGCCAAGGCCGCCGGCTACGCCACCCCGAACATCGGCCTCGTCACCGACATGATCGCCTGCCCCGGCGGCGATTTCTGCGACCTGGCCAATGCCCGCTCCATCCCGGTGGCGGCCGAGTTGACCGAGCGCTTCTCCGATCTGGACGAGGTGTTCGACCTGGGCGAGATCGACCTGCACATCAGCGGCTGCATCAACTCCTGCGGCCACCACCACAGCGGCCACATCGGCATCCTCGGCGTCGACAAGGACGGCAGCGAGTGGTACCAGGTGACGCTGGGCGGCTCGGACGGCTCGGCGCATGCGCCCACTGCCGTGCCCGGCAAGGTGATCGGCCCGTCGTTTGCGGCCAGCGAGATCACCGACGCGGTGGAAGCCATCCTGGAGACCTACCGCAGCGAGCGCGCGGCCGGCGAGAAGTTCATCGACACGCTGCACCGCCTGGGACTGGAGCCGTTCAAGGTCGCTGCCAACGCCCAGCGCATCGCCACCGCCCGCGACCACACCGCCGCCGCCTGAGCCCGAGACGCGAGAGAGCCCACCATGAAGTTCATCGACACCCCCCACGACGCCTGGCACACCGTCGGCGGTGAAGACGGCCCGTCGCCGCACCCTGTCGCCCGCGACCACCAGCTGCTGACCCTGGCGCAGTGGCACGCCGTGCGCGAGACCTGGCCCGCCGGGCTGCTGACCGGCGTGATCGTCCCGAACACCGTGGACATCGAGACGCTGGAGGCGGATCTGCCGCGCCTGTCGCTCATCGTGCTGCACTTCCCCAAGTGGGTCGACGGCCGTGCCTACACCCAGGCCCGCCTGCTGCGCGCGCGTTACCGTTTTGCCGGCGAGATCCGTGCCACGGGTGATGTGCTGGTCGACATGATGTCGCTGCTGCAGCGCACCGGCTTCAACGCCGTGGTGCTGCGCCGCGACCAGTCGCTGGACGCCGCCGACCGGGCGCTGACCTTCTTCCCCGGCCACTACCAGGGCGATGTGGTCGAACACCGCCCGGTCTTCGCCCGCCCGGCCGCCGAGGCTGGCGCAACCGAATACCTGAACGCAGGAGCCGCGATATGAGCGCCATTGCCCTGTACGGCCGCAAAACGGCTGGCTTCGACGAGCGCCTGGCCGCGACGATCCAGATCCTGAAGGACACCGCCGCCGCCCACCCCGGCACCATCATCCAGTCCACCAGCCTGGGCGCCGAGGACATGGTCGTCACCGACCTGATCGCCAAGCTGGGCCTGCCGATCACGCTGGCGACGCTGGAAACCGGCGCGCTGCACCCCGAGACCGTCGCGCTGATCCCGCGCATCACCGAACACTATGGTCTGGCGGTCGAGGTGTACCGGCCGGTCGAGGAGTCGGTGATTCAGTTCGTGCGCACGAACGGCGAGAAGGCGATGTACGAGAGCCTGGCGCTGCGCAAGGCGTGCTGCGGCATCCGCAAGATGGAGCCGCTCGGCCGGATGCTCACTGGGCGCACCGCCTGGGTGACCGGCCTGCGACGCGACCAGTCCAACGCCCGCGGCGAAGCGCAGGCCGTGGAGACCGACGACAACGGCCGTGCGAAAATCAGCCCTTTGGTGGACTGGAGCTGGAACGACGTGTGGCACTACATCGCGACCAACGATGTGCCGTACAACCCGCTGCACGACCAGTTCATGCCCAGCATCGGCTGCGCCCCCTGCACCCGCGCCATCGCGGTCGGGCAGGAGTTCCGCGCCGGCCGCTGGTGGTGGGAAGACGAGTCGGCCAAGGAATGTGGCCTGCACGTCAAGCAACCCGCCGCCTGAAGCGACAAGACCGACAAGACCCATGAACGCCCCGACGACCATGACCCACCTGCTCCCCGACGTGGACCACCGCCACCTCGACGCGCTGGAAGAAGAAGCGATCTTCATCCTGCGCGAAGTCGCCGGCGCCTTCGAGCGCCCCGGCCTGCTGTTCTCCAGCGGCAAGGACTCCTGCGTGGTGCTGCACCTCGCGGAAAAAGCCTTCAAGCAGAAGCTGTCGAAGCCCAGCGAGCGCCCGGTGTTCGCCGGCAAGCTGCCCTTTCCACTGGTGCATGTGGACACCGGCCACAACTTCCCCGAAGTCATCGAGTTCCGTGACGCCCGCATCGCCGAGATGGGCGAGCGGCTGATCGTCGGACACCTCGAAGACTCGATGCAGCGCGGCACGATCCGCCTGGCGCACCCGCTGGAGTCGCGCAACGGCCACCAGACGGTGACGCTGCTGGAGACGATCGAGGAGCACCGCTTCGACTGCATGATCGGCGGCGCCCGGCGTGACGAAGAGAAGGCGCGCGCCAAGGAGCGCATCTTCTCGCACCGCGACAGCTTCGGTCAGTGGCAGCCCAAGGAGCAGCGCCCGGAACTCTGGAACCTGTTCAACACCCGCATCAAGCCGGGCGAGCACTTCCGCGCCTTCCCGATCAGCAACTGGACCGAACTCGACGTGTGGCTCTACATCGCCCGCGAGAACATCCCGCTGCCGAACATCTACTACACGCACAAGCGCGCCATCTACCGCCGCAAGGGCCTGCTGGTGCCCGTGACGGATGTGACGCCGCCGGACGCGAGCGACACCGTGGAAACCGTGGACGTGCGCTTCCGCACCGTGGGGGACATGACCTGCACCTGCCCGGTGGAGAGCGACGCCGCGACCACCGCCGACATCGTCGCCGAGACGCTGCAGGTGACGGTGTCCGAGCGCGGCGCAACCCGCATGGACGACCGCACCTCCGAGGCCTCGATGGAGCGCCGCAAGAAGGAAGGGTATTTCTGATGACTGACGTGCAGACGAACGTGAACACCGTGGAACACATCGACGCCGGTGAAGAACTGGCCCACAAGGCGCTGCGCTTCCTGACCGCTGGCAGCGTGGACGACGGCAAGAGCACGCTGATCGGCCGCCTGCTGTTCGACAGCCGCGGCATCCTGGCCGACAAGCTCGACGCGCTGGAAAAGCGTGCGGCGGGCGCGCCGATCGACCTGTCGCTGCTGACGGACGGCCTCGAAGCCGAGCGCGAGCAAGGCATCACGATCGACGTGGCGTACCAGTACTTCGCGACCAAGAAGCGAAAGTTCATCATCGCCGACGCGCCGGGCCACGAGCAGTACACCCGCAACATGGTGACAGCGGCTGCCGGCTCGGACGCTGCGGTCGTACTGGTGGACATCACCAAGCTCGACACCTCGGTGGACGACGTCGTGCTGCTGCCGCAGACGCGCCGCCACAGCCTGCTGGCCCGCCTGCTGCGTGTGCCGAGCATCGTGTTCGCGATCAACAAGCTCGACGCGATCGAAGTCGGTACGCAAGCCGCCTTTGACGCCGTGTCCAAGGCGCTGAGCAAGTTCGCCGAAGAAGCCGGCATCACCGTGCGCGGCATCGTGCCGGTCTCCGCGCTGCGCGGCGACAACGTGGCCACGCCGTCGGCGAACTGGGACTGGTACACCGGCCCGACGCTGCTGCAACTGCTGGAAACGCTGCCCGTCGCGGACGAAGCGCACGACGGCAACCTGCTCGTGCCCGTTCAATACGTCGCCCGCGACGAAGGCCACGGCACCGGCCACCAGCACCGCGTCATGTGGGGCCGCATCGCCCACGGCTCGGTGAAGGCCGGCGACACCGTGCAGATCTTCCCGAGCGGCGAGACCGCCATCGTCGCCTCGGTGCGCCACGCCGGCAGCGTGGTGGACGCCTGCACCGCCGGGCAATCCGCCGGCATCGTGCTGGACCGCCAGGTCGATGTCTCGCGCGGCGACTGGGTCTTCACGCCCGGCAGCGCCCCGACGCAGCAGGCCTTCAGCGGCACGCTGGCCTGGCTGGACACCGAACCCGCCGTGCTCGGCCGCAAGTACTGGGTGCGCCACGGCAACCGCTGGGTGCAGGCCCGCATCACCGCGATCGACCACCGGCTGGACATCAACACGCTGGAAAAGGTCGACACGCACGAGCTGGCCGTCAACGAGATCGGCCGCGTGCAGATCCAGACCCAGCAGGCGCTACCGGTCGAAGCCTATGCCGACAACCGCGTCGGCGGCGCGCTGATCGTCGTCGATCCGACCACCAACCGCACCAGCGGCGCGCTGCTGGTCCAGGCCTGAGGTCGCGCGCCTTGCAGCCCCAGCCTCCCCTGTTCGATCACCAGCCGACCGAGCAGGTCCGCGTCGTGTTCGTCGGCGCCGGACCGGGTGCGGCGGATCTGATCACGCTGCGGGGCCTGCGCCGGCTGCGCGAGGCGGAGGTCGTGCTGTTCGATGCGCTGACCGATCCGGCCCTGCGCGACGAGGCGCCCTCGGCCGAATGGGTCGATGTCGGCAAGCGCGGCTTCAGCACCAGCAGCACCGGGCAGGACCGCATCAACGCCCTGCTGGTCGAACACGCGCAGCGCTCGTCGCGCGTGGTGCGGCTCAAGGGCGGTGATCCGAGCGTGTTCGGCCGGCTCGAAGAAGAACTCGAAGCCCTGCGCGCCGCGGGCATCGGCTGCGAGGTGGTGCCGGGCATCACGTCCGCGCTGGCGGCGGCCGCCGCGACCCAGCGCCCGCTCACCCGGCGCGGTGTGGGGCGCAGCGTCGCGTTCAGCACCGCCATGACCCAGACGGGTGAATTGCAGGCCCGCCGCAGCGCCGACACCGAGGTGTTCTACATGGCGGGCCGCCAGCTCGCCTCGCTGGCCGAGCGGCTGCGCGAGGTCGGCTGGGCTGCAGAGACCCCCGTGCTGGTGGTCTCGCGCGCCGGCTGGCCGGACCAGCACATCAGCCAGCACGTCGTCGCCACGCTGGCAGACGCGGGCGAGCGCCACGGCGGCCGTCCCACGCTGGTCACGGTTGGCGCCGGGGCCAGACCCGTGCTTGAGCAAGGTCAAGCCGCGGGAATCGGGCCGACCCCTTAAAATCGATCAGTTTTGCCTTTGCCGTGTCTCCTACCAACTACCGAGTGAAAACCGCGTCATGACCCACGTCGTCACCGAAGCCTGCATCCGCTGCAAGTACACCGATTGTGTGGACGTCTGTCCCGTCGATTGCTTCCGCGAAGGCCCCAATTTCCTGGTCATCGACCCGGACGAGTGCATCGACTGCGCGGTCTGCATCCCCGAGTGCCCGGTCAACGCCATCCTCCCCGAGGAAGACGTGCCCGCCGACCAGCTCGCCTTCATCAAGATCAACGCCGACCTGACGCCCAAGTGGCCCAGCATCACCAAGCGCAAGGCCCCGCTGCCCGACGCCGACGAGTGGAAGGACGTCAAGGACAAGGTCCAGTTCCTGCAGCGCTGATCCGCTGCCGGACATGTCCACCCCCGTGCCTGCCGTGCCGATCGACACCGATGCACTGGTGATCGGCGCCGGCCCGGTCGGGCTGTTCCAGGCCTTCCAGCTCGGCCTGCTCGGCCTGTCGGTGCAGGTGGTGGACGTGCTGCCGCAGGCCGGCGGCCAATGTGTCGCGCTCTACGCCGACAAGCCGATCTACGACATCCCCGGCGTGCCCGTGTGCACCGGCCGGGAGCTGGCCGAGCGCCTGCTGCAACAGATCGCCCCGTTCCGGCCCGGCCTGCACTTCGGCCACGAGGTGCAGACACTGCGCCCGCTGGACGATGGCCGGTTCGAGGTCGGTACCGGTGCGGGGCCGCAGTTTCTGGCGCGCAGCGTCGTCATCGCGGCGGGCGTGGGTGCGTTCACGCCGCGCCGCATCAAGGTAGCCGGGCTGGACGCGCACGAGCAGCGGCAGGTCTTTCACCACCCGGACGATCTGGCGCCCTTCGCGGGCCAGCGGATCCTCGTGGTCGGCGGCGACGAGGCCGCCCTGCAGCGCGCCACCACGCTCGCCGAAGGTCCCCAGACCACCGAGGTGACCCTGCTGCACCGGCGCGACCAGTTCAGCGCCGAGGCCGAGCTGCTGGCGCGGGTGGCCGCGCTGCGCGCCGACGGGCGCCTGCGGGTCCGCATCGGCCAGATCACCGCCGCGCAGGACCTGGGTGATCGGCTGGCCTCCGTGACCGTGCTGGATGCCGAAGGCGTGGAGACGCAGCACGCGCTCGACGTCCTGATCGTCTGCCAGGGACTCAGCCCGCGGCTCGGCCCGCTGACGGACTGGGGACTTGCACTGGAGCGCAAGCTGCTGCCGGTCAACGTCGCCACCTTCGAGACGGCACTGCCCGGGGTGTACGCCGTCGGCGACATCAACACCTATCCCGGCAAGAAGAAGCTGATCGTCTGCGGCTTCCACGAAGCCACGCTCGCCGCCCATGCCGTGCACGAGCGCCTCCGTCCGGACGAACGCGGCCCCCTGCTCTACACGACCAGCAGCGCGCTGCTGCACCGGCGCCTCGGGCTCGCTGGCTGATTCCGGGCCCTGCGCGTCGGCATGGCCCGACAAGGCCATTGCGCATTCCCTCACACGATTCGATACGAATCTGCGCTTAGTGCACCGGTGACCGAGAGATCACCCTTAGCGCCATCACACTCCTTGCTGTCAATATCCATGGCTCTGCGCCCCATCCCATGAATCGTGCACCTGGCCAGACTGGAAGAATCAAGATGCCCTCCCGCTTGGCAACGCTGGCACCGCTGGCAACGACGCTGATCGCCAGTCTGATGGCCTGTTCCGCAGGCGCTGGAGACGTGGTCGACCGGATCACCCGCAGCGGTGAACTGCGGGTCTGCGTCTGGCCGGACTACTACGGCATCAGCTACCGCAATCCCAAGACACGCCAGTTCACCGGACTCGACATCGACCTGTCGGCCGAGTTCGCCCGGGAACTGGGTGCGCGGCTGCACCATGTCGATTCGTCCTTCACCTCGCTGGTCGACGACCTGCTGAAGGACCGGTGCGACATCGCCATGTTTGCCGTGGGTGTGCTGCCACAGCGTGAAAAGGTGCTGCGGTTCAGCCACCCGTATCTCCAGAGTGACATCTACGCGGTCGCGACCCGCAGCAGCCGCGTGGTGCGGCGCTGGGAAGACATCGACCAGCCCGGTGTGCAGGTGGCCGTGCAGGCCGGCACCTTCATGGAGCCGGTGATGCGCGACGCCCTGCACCAGGCCAGCCTCGTGGTGATCCGCCCACCGGCCACCCGGGAACAGGAACTCGAAGCCGGCCGGGTCGATGTCTTCATGACGGACTACCCCTACAGCCGGCGCCTGCTCGACAACGCAGAATGGGCGCGCCTGATCAGTCCGCCCCAACCCTTCCATGTGCTGCCCTATGCCTATGCCATCCGCCCTGGGGATGACGCGTGGCTCGCCCGCGTCAACCGGTTCGTCACCGACATGCGCCAGGACGGCCGCCTCGAAAGCGCGGCCCGCCGCTACCGCCTGTCCGAGATCGTGATCCGACCGACCGTTGGACAATGACCACCACCTGCCGATGAACGCCCGAGATGCTTCGATCCGTCCGACCTGGCTGAGCAGTGCCCAGCTGATCTGGGTCGGATCGGGTCTGCTGCTGCTGCTGGTCCTGCTGTCCGGCACCTTCGCGGTCTACCAGCGCCAGGACACACTGGCGCAGGAAACCCGGCGCACCCAGTTGCTGGCCCGGTTGCTGGAGGACGAGACCACCCGCACCCTGGACGCGACGGCCCTCGCGCTGACCATGGTCAGCGAGCGCCTGCACACCGGTGAGCCGACCACCAGCGACCTGTCCGCGCGCCTGGTCGAGTCCGTGCGCGGCCTGCCGTACATGCGCAGCCTCTCCGTGCTGGACGCTGGCGGCAAGATTCTGGTGAGTTCCAATGCCAGCGCGGTCGGCGCGACCTTCGATCTGCAACTGCTCGGTCACCCCGTCAACGCCGACGACGCCTGGCTGGGCCCGTGGCTGCCCGGACGCGACCTGATCGATGCGACCCGCCTGGACCCGGTTGCCCGCCCGGTCGGCACGCCGCGCCCGCTGGCGGGTGTCGGACTGATGACCCTGGTCCGCCAGAGCACGGCACCCGATGGCAAGACCTACCTGACGGTGGCCGCGCTGAACCCGGACTACCTGTCCAACCATTTCCAGCAGATCCTCGGCGAGCGCACGCTGAACGCCGCGCTGCTGGACTACCAGGGCCGTCTGCTGGCCGGCACCGAGGGTGTGCAGCGCCTGCCCGGCACCAGCGTCCCGAGCCACCGGGCGCTGCAGGAATTCCTGCCCCAGCAGGAGTACGGCAGCTACGAAGGACTGGGGCTGGATGCGACGGCCGTCGTCACCTCCTTCCGCGCAAGCCGCAAGCATCCGCTGCTGGTCGTGGTCGAGGAGTCGATGGCCGAGGTGGGTGCGACCTGGCGCCGCAAGCTGGGCTGGCTGCTGGTCACGGATGTCGTCGGCATGCTGATGATCGTGGCCGGCACGGTCGCCAGCTGGCGCAGTCTGCGTGCGCACGAGCGGGTGGCCGCCGTGCTGGACCGCACCCGCACCCGGCTCGAGGAGAGCGAACGCCACCTGCGCGCCGTGATCGAGGCAGCGCCGGCGCCGATGTTCGTGCTCGATCCGCTGGGCCGCTACGTGCTGGTGAACCAGGCCTTCGAGGACTTCCTGGGCGTGCGGCGCGACGACCTGATCGGGCAGCGCGCCGACACCGATCCGACGCTGAGCCACCTCGCCTACCACCCGGTGCGGGACGTGGCGCTCTGGGCCGGTACGGGCCAGAGCAGCTACATGGAAAACATCATCCTGCGCAATGGCGCCAAGCGGCAGGCCCTGATCGCCAAGGTAGCGCTGACCCGCCCGGACGGCCGCCCCGGCGGCGTGATCGGCAGCATCACCGACGTGACCAGTTTCCGCGAGGCCGAGCAGCGTGCGGCCGACGCGGTGACCGCCTCGGCCGCGGCCCACCGCGCCGAGTCCGAGTTCATCGGCAACCTCAGCCACGCCCTGCGCACGCCGCTGCAGTCGATCATCGGTTTCTCGGAACTGGGCGTCATGCGCAGCCGCCATGACAGCGCACAGCACGACCTGTTCACCCACATCCAGAGCGGCGGTCAGCGGATGCTCATGGTGGTGAACGATCTGCTGGACCTGTCGCGGGTCAAGAGCGCCGCCGGAACCCTGCACCGGGCGCTCGTCGACACGTCTGCCCTGGTCGAGGAAGTCATCCGGCATGCCCGCATCGACGCCAGGAGCCGCCAGATCACCATCGTCGTGAAGCCCTGTGGCGACGGGATGGCCAGCGTCGACGCCCTGCGGTTCCAGCAGGCCGCGCGGACCCTGATCGAGCGGGCGGTGCGCGTGTCGCCGCCGGGCAGCCACATCGAGGCGCGCGCCTCCCGCGACAGCGACGGGGGTTTGCACTGGTGGATCCACGACGCGGGCCCGGGTCTGCCGGAAGCCGAATGCGAAACGATGTTCTCCGCCTTCTTCCAGCCCCTGCGGGCCGCTGACGGTCAGGGCGATGGCAGTGGCCTGGAACTGGCGATCTGCCGGCAAATCCTGCGCGGACTGGACGGCGACGTGCAATGCAAGAACCACCCGAACGGCGGCAGCGTCTTCCACATCGCCCTGCCCGCCATCCACCGCCCGTCCGGTGCGACGTCGACGTCTCTCGATAAAGTTGGCTGAAACTATTGCGCCAACACCATTTTCCGCCCTACAATATGCGTCTTGTCGGTTGACGACAAAGCACGAAACGATTCCCTGATAGCTCAGTTGGTAGAGCGACGGACTGTTAATCCGCAGGTCCCTGGTTCGAGTCCAGGTCGGGGAGCCAGATCAGATCGCGCTGAACATCGTCTCAAACTGCACAATTCCCTGATAGCTCAGTTGGTAGAGCGACGGACTGTTAATCCGCAGGTCCCTGGTTCGAGTCCAGGTCGGGGAGCCAGAATTAGTAAGCAAATCAACGGCTTAGCGCCAAAATCGCTAAGCCGTTCTTGTTTGTGCAATCGGTCCGCCGGTCCCTTTCTGGTCGCTGCCGAACGCACCGGTGAACGCCCTCCGGTTTGGCCAGCCCGCGCCAGAACAATGAGTGGGTCCAGCAGCTGAAGTCCGTCGCGTTCCGCCCGCTCACTGCACCCGCGCCCTCCAGAGATCCACCATCAACCCGCCCGCCTCGAACAACCGGCAATCCGACTCCGACGCGCTCACCAGCTGCAGCCTGTCGCCCGACCATGTCCAGTGGTGGTTGGCCCAGCAATCGCCGATGCCCCGTCCTTTGGCGGCCTCGTGCAGGTCCAGCGTGCCCTCGGCGTAGAGGCCCTCGGTCACAAGCGAGTCGGTCGTGCTGCCATCAGGCATTGGCAGGTCGAGCTGC